>NZ_VRYY01000307.1 GCF_015731765.1 Nitratidesulfovibrio oxamicus | reverse complement strand
TCCGGGTCGCACGGGCGCGGGGCAAGCGCCGCTGCCCGGCCCATGTCCAGCAGGCGCATGGCCAGGTCGCGCACCCGCGCAACATCGTCGCGCACCATGCGCCAGCCCTGTTCCAGGTACTCGCGCCGGTCCAGCTCCAGCCCCTTTTCCAGCACGAACATGGCCCCTTCAAGCCCGCCCGCCACGTTCTTGATGGCATGGGCCAGCCCGGCAGCCGTCTCGCCCACGGCGGCCAGCCGCTCGGCGTGCAGCAGTTCACGGGTACGCCGGGCCACCAGTTGTTCCAGTTCCTCGGTATGGCGGCGCAACGCCTCGCGCAGGGCCATGCGCTGGCGGGCGCGGTCCAGCGCCACTTCCAGCGCCTCCGGGGCCACCGGCTTGGTCAGGAAGTCGCCCGCGCCGAAACGCAGACTGGATACGGCAAGCTCCATGTCGCCGTGGCCGGTCAGCACCAGCACCTCAACCCCGGGAAATTCCGCCTTCACCGCGCGCAGCAGGTCGATGCCGTCCATGCCGGGCATGCGCACGTCGGTCAGCACCACGGCGGGCGGGTCTGCGCGGACCATGGACAGCGCCTCCGCCCCGGACGCCGCCGTGCGCACCCCGCAGCCCATGTCGGCCAGCAGCAGCGCCAGCACGGTGCGGATGCCTTCCTCGTCGTCGACCAATAACAGGGACAGAGACGGCGGTACGCTCATGCCGCGCCCCCTTCACCGGATGCCAGCCCGTCGGCAGGCTCCGCATCCCCCGTTCCCACCGCCCCAGCAGTTCCCCCAGTTCCCACCGCCCCGGAAGTCACCGGAAAGTGCAGGGTGAAGCACGCCCCGCCCTCCGCCACGTTGGACGCCTGGATGGACCCGCCGAACTCCTTGACCAGCCCGTAGCTGATGGAAAGCCCCAGCCCCGTGCCCTTGCCCACCTTCTTGGTGGTGAAGAACGGCTCGAAGATGCGCGGCAACAGCGCCGGGGGTATGCCGCCGCCTGTGTCGCACACCCGCGCCGTCACCCGCCGGTCGTCGGCCACCGTTTCCACGGTGATGCGGCGCGGCGCTCCCGGTTCCTTCTCGCTGCGTTCCTCTATGGCGTCGCGGGCGTTGAGCAGCAGGTTGATGAACACCTGCTCCAGCCGGTTGGACACGGCCATGACCGGCGGCAGGGGCTCTGCCAGCCGCCAGTCGATGTCGATGCCGCGCAGCGACAACTGGCGGCTGAAAAATTCCGTGGCGCTTTGCAGCACCGTGTTCACGTCCACCCGCTCCAGCGCCAGGTCCGAGCGGCGACCGAAGTCGCGCATATGCCCGATGATGCGGCTGGCCCGGTCCACATGGCTGTCGATCTCGCGGGCCATGGTGGCCAGTATTTCCGGGTCGATGGGTTCGCCGCGCGTCACCTTGCGCAGCAGGAATCCCCCGGCGGTCTTGATGACCGTGAGCGGCTGGTTCAGTTCGTGGGCTACCCCGGTGGCCATTTCGCCCAGCGTGGCCATCTTGCCTGCCTGAATCACCTTCTGCTCGGCCTCCAGCCGTTCGGTGATGTCGGTGGTGGTCACCAGCAGCACCTGCCGGGCCAGGTATTCCGCCGGTGAAAGCATGATGTCCACATGAAAGGGCCTGCCGTCGCGGGCCACGTTGCGGGCGCGGTTCAGCACGGTGAAGGCCCGCAACTGCGAGGCGTAGCGTTCTCGCTCGTCCGGGGGGAACAGGTCCAGAAACGAGCGACCCTTCATTTCGTCACGCGGCCAACCGTACACCTTCTCTGCCGTGGAGTTGCAGTCCACCACTTCCAGGGTCTGCTGGTCCAGCACGAACACGGCACTGGGAATGTGGTTGAAGATGGCGTGGTATTTCAGCTCGGAGCGGCGCAGCTTTTCTTCCAGTTCCTTGCGGTCGGTGATGTCCAGGGTCATTTCCATGGCCGCGGTCACCCGCCCTTCCGCGTCGAACACGGGCGAGGTATGCACGATCCAGTGCGCCCGGCTGCCGTCGGTATGAAACCCGCTTTCCTCGCTGCAATGGGCAAGGCCGGTCTGCATGGTCATTTCCACGGCGCAGTTGGGGCACTTGCCGGTGCGCCCCTTGTAGGCCTGAAAGCAGAAATCGCCGGGTTTCGGCGTGAAATTCTCGCGGAACATGCGGTTGTAGCGCAGAAGCCGCAGGTTGCGGTCCTGCACTGTGATGGCGCAGGGCACCTGATCGAAAAGCCGCTGGTATTCGTCGCGCTGGCGGTTCAGCTCCGCCCGCTTCTGGGCGATGTCGCGGTCCATGCGGGTGATGGCCCCGGCCAGTTCGCCTATCTCGTCCTGCTGGCGCACGTCGGAAAGGTCCACCTTCTCGCCGCGCGCCACGGCGCGGGTGCCCTCGATAAGCCGGGCCACGGGCCGCGTCAGGAAACGCCGCAGAAACAGGTGCACCGCCGTGGCCCCCAGCAGGAACACCGCCGCCGCCAGGGTGACCACCCGGGTCTGGAAGGCCAGCACCTCGGTTTCCGCGTCATCCAGTGAAAGCACCACTTCCAGCGCACCCAGCACCAGCTTGTCCGCCGGGTGGAAGTGGCAGGGTTCGCCCGAACAGCCGGGTTCGTTCATGATGGGGGTAAGGCTGCCCAGCAGGCGGCGGCCATCCGGATCGGTGAACACGCGGGTACGCTCGCGCAGGGCCAGCCACTGGCGCGGTTCCGCCGTGCGGTGGCAGGCGGCGCAGGCCTCGTCGCGGATGTTGGTGCGGCGCTCCACCTCGTCCGGGTCGCCCGAAAACTTGATGACGCCTTCCTTGTTGTAGATGCGGATGGAGACGATGTCCTTCTGGCGGGCCACGTCGCTTATGATCTGGTTGATCTCGTCGCGGGCGTTCAGCATCATGGCGTAGCGAGCGCCCAGGCGGATGGTGGTGCCCAGGCGGTCACCCCCGGCGGCCAGTTCGTCGTGCAGGTGTTCGCGCTGGTAGCGGATGCTGCCCAGCGACAGCACCAGCACCCCCAGAAACAGCGCCGCACCGCTGCCTGCCACCACCTTGGCGGCCAGGCTGCCGCCCGGCAGGCCGCGCAGGCGGCGCCCCCACCCCGGCTTGCCGGGTT
>NZ_VRYY01000306.1 GCF_015731765.1 Nitratidesulfovibrio oxamicus | reverse complement strand
GAGGCCGTCACGCGCATCCGCGCCGGGGCCGCCCGCAACCTGGAGGCCACGGAAAACGCCGCCCGCAACGTGGGCCGGTCCGCGGAACTGGCCGGTGCCTCCGGCCAGACCTTGCAGCACATCGTCACCATTGCCGTGACCACCGCCGACAGGGTGCGGGCCATCGCCACCGCCGCCTCGCAGCAATCGGCGGCCAGCGAGGAGATCAGCCGGGCCACCGGCGAGGTGGACCGCATCTCCGGCGAGACCGTGGACGCCATGCGCGAGGCCGCCCAGGCCGTGGCTGCGCTGGCGGAGCAGGCGGAGGCGCTGCGGCAGGTCATGGCACGCATGCGTTAGGCATGGCCGTCATGCGGGCGCTCTTGCCCGATGACTGCGTCAAACGGCGATGCCGCTCGGGTCATGTACCAAAGAGTACACTCCCCTCGCTGCATCGCCGTTTTCCTTGTCCTCGGACAACATCGCTCCGCCTGCCGACCATGCCTGAAAACAGAGAAAGGGGGAAAGCTGCTTTCTCACTCTTTTCTTAAATGACAACCGCCCCGACCGGAAGTTCCGGTCGGGGCGGTTTCATTTCTTCATTCTTTCCGGCAGCGTCTCACTTCACGGTTTCCTGGCCGCGCGCAGCGTGCGGCGAGGGCAAGGAAGATATTGTTTCCGCGAGGGGAGTGTACGTCTTCGGTACATGACCCGAGCGGAAACAATATCTGACGCCGCAATCGCCCACGATCCGCGCGGCCAGCGCGCGGGGGTTATTTCCAGGTGACTGGGAGCGGCTTCCGCCACGGCAACCGGCGATACCGATACTTCGCATACCCCAGCATCTGCGCGCCCTGCACCCGCTCGTCCTCGCCAAGGCCCAGCAGTTCGCGCAGGGGGGCGTAGGCGTTGGCCGCGTAGGTGAAGTAACCGCCCCAGCAGGCAGCCACGCCATGGGCATGGGCGGCCAGTTCCAGATAGGTGAGGGCAATGGCCGAATCCACGGCGGGCCAGGTGGCCCCGCCGTCGCAGCAGGCCACGGCGATGTGCGGCGCGCCGCGCAGCACGAGGTCCACGCCCTTGCGCGACCCGGCGATCAGCCCTGCCACGTTGTGGCGCTTGGCGGTTTCCGGGTCGTGCTCGCGCAGGTACATCATCCAGTCGATGATCAGGCTGGCGATCTCACGGGTACGGGCGGGGTCTTCCACCATCACCCAGCGCACCGGCTGGCGGTGGCTGGCGGTGGGCGCCCAGCGCACGGTGTCCATGATCCGGGCCAGCACGTCGTGCTCCACCGGCTGTGCCTTGAACGTGCGGATGGAGCGGCGCCCGCGCAGGAACTGTTCCGCCGCGTCGGCCTCGATGGCCAGTTCGCGGCGGACCGGAGCGAATTCGTCAAAGGGCATGCCCTCAAGGCGCACTGCCCCGCTCGGACAGACGGCCACGCAATGGCCGCAGCGGATGCAGGCATCCTCGGCGCCCTGGCGCATCTTGGCCACGCCCGTTTCCTTGTCGGCGATCAGGATGCGGATGGGGCATTCGTCGATACAGATGTTGTCGCGCTTGCATTTCTGCGCGTCCACTTCGAAAAACGGCATGAAGATCCTCCCTGTACTCCGTGGCCCGAATGGCCACAGGTGCCGGTTTGCCCCGCTTCACGCCGCGTGTAAAGCGAAAATGGCGTGGCATGGCCGCAATACCGCCTTTGACAGCCCCCCCGACCCCCTGTAACGTCGGCATGATAAAGGAGACTCGCATGCCGAACCGCGCCGTGCTCCGCACCATTGCCCTGATGCTCCGCAGCCTGCCCGCAATCCGTTCGCAATCCGGCCTGTCGCGCGCCGCTGCCGCGCCCAGCCGCTCGGCCATGCTGCCCGGCCTCCCTGTTTCGGGCCTGCTCCAGTACCCTGTCCTGTGCCTGGTCCTGTGCCTGGTCCTGACCGGGTGCGTCGCCCCCCCGGCCAAACAGAAATCATTGCTTCTGCCGCAAGGCCCCTCGGTCACCCGGGCAGACCCCGGCTACATGCAGTGGCTGGAAAAGCAGTCGCTGCTGGGGACAGGGACGGAACTTTCGCGCGTGGTGTCCGGCAGTCAGCTGGGCTGGCGCTCTCCCTCATTGCCGCCCGATCCGGACAACCTGCTGCGCGCCGCCGATACCTGGCTGCTGGTGCACCCCATGGCGCTCATTGCCGACGGCACGCCCTCGGCATTCGCCATCCTGGCCCAGCCAAGAGCGCAGGAACTGCTGCGCCGCACGGGCGCGCGCGGGCTGTACGTCACGCCATCCGGCGGAGCCGGGGCCATCTGGGCATACGACCGCAGCGCCACCCTGACCGGTGACGACACCATCCAGCACGGCTTTTCCGAGGCGGCGGGCAGCGACGACGAATACCTGCGCCTGCGCCGCCTTACCGACAACAGCCGCATGCTGCTGGGCACCGACATCATCCCCGCCGCCACCGGCATGGGACCGGACTTCTTTCTGGCCGCACGCAACGTGCGCGAATACCCCGGCGCTTACTGCCTGGTGGAAATTCCGCGCGGCCTGTGGCCCGATCTGCCCGCCAGCGCATCGGAATGGCAGGCCCGCCCGCTCACCCGCGTCCAGCACGACCTGCTGTCGGAAAAGGGGCTGCTGCCAGCCTCCCTCTCGCGCGACCTGCTGTCGTGGGCGCGGCCAGGCGGCTGGGCCGTCACCGGCGAGGTGCGCGGGGGCGACGGCACCCTGCGCCGCTGGGCCTACCGCCATGCCGGACACTACGACATGCCCGTACTGCACTGGGACGATCCTTCCGCCGCCGCCCGGCGCATCCTGTCTTCCAGCATCATCCAGCAGATCGGCCTGCGCGGCATGGCCCTGACCGGCTTCCGGGTGGAACCCCTGACCGGGCTGGACCCGCTGCCCCGCGCCGCGCACGGCGACCCGAACCATGTCCCGGCCCTGGAACCCGCCCCCACCGCCGCCCTGTCACTGGCCCGCGAAACGCGCCGCTACGGCGGGTGGGCATGGCAGCGCGACCGGCTGCCCCTGCCGCTGCTGGCCCGCACCCTGCACGAATCCGCCGACGTGGCCGAAGATACCGTCACCAGCCCCGCCGCCGAACAC
>NZ_VRYY01000305.1 GCF_015731765.1 Nitratidesulfovibrio oxamicus | reverse complement strand
ATTGCCCTGTCCGGGGCCGTGGCCGGTGCCCGGCCCCACCCCTTGCGTGGCGTTGACCGCGGGCAGGGGCGGGGTGTGCGCGCCGGGTTGCACGGGGGGGCGTTCCAGCAGCAGCACCTCTTCCAGCGCCTCCAGGTCGGCCAGGGGGCTGGCGTACACGGTCTGGAACAACGAAAGGTCGGACTGGGACACGCTTTCCACGCGGGCCACCGGCACCCCCTTGGGGAACGCCCCTTCAAGGCCGGAGGTGAGCACCAGTTCGCCCACCTCTATGCGGGCGTTCTGGGGCACGTACTTCATTTCCAGCAGGCCGCGCGGGCCGGTGCCCACCAGGATGCCGGAAGTGCGGTTGACCGCGCTGAGCACCGCCATGCGGCTGCCCGGATCGGTCAGCAGCAGCACGGTGGCGGTGTACGGCCCGGCGCGGTACACGCGGCCCACCACGCCTTCGTGGGTGACCACGGGCGTGCCCGGCCCCGCGCCGGAATAGTACCCCCGACTGATGATGGCCGATTCCAGCGCGGCCTGGGGGCCAAGCCTGTTGGCCACCACGCGCGCGCCAAGGGGCCGCCATCCTTCGGGGGGTTCCAGTTCCAGCAACGCGCGCAGGCGGGCCAGCTCGGCCCGCTCTTCGGAGGCAACCTGCACCTGTTGCGAAAGAGTGCGCACCTGCTCGCGCAGCGCCTCGTTTTCCTCGCGTACCCCGACAAGGTCGAGGTAATTGTTCCACGACGAAACGACCTGATCCCTCGCCCATACGCCCGGTTTCAGGATGGCGCCCACGAATTCCAGACCGGCGTGTTCCGCCAGCCTGTCGAGCACGCCGGTTCTCTGGTTCCAGGTATACAGGCCAAGGTACAGGAACAGCGCCAGTACCAGAAGCAGGATGATGCGCTTGAGCGAGGCGTTAATCTATGCACACCTCCTTCAGGATGTGCAGATTGTCCAGCGCCTTGCCGGTGCCGATGACCACGGTGGAGAGCGGATCATCCACCACGGTGATGGGCAGCGAGGTTTCTTCGCGCAGCAGCTGGTCGAGCCCCTTCAGAAGGCCGCCGCCGCCCGTGAGCACGATGCCCCGGTCAACGATGTCGGCCGCCAGTTCCGGCGGGGTCTGCTCCAGCGCGATGCGCACCGCCTGGACGATGCTTTCGACCTGCTCGGAAATGGCCTTGCGCACCTCTTCGGAGGTGATGATGATGTTCTGCGGAATGCCGGTGACGAGGTCGCGGCCCTTCACCTCGAGCTGCTGCTCGGGGTCCATGGGGTAGGCGGAGGCGATCTTGATCTTGATCTCTTCCGCCGACGATTCGCCGATGAGCATGTTGTACTTGCGCTTGACGTGGGTCATGATCGCCTCGTCCATCTTGTCGCCGCCAACGCGCACCGAGCGCGAATAGACGATGCCCGACAGCGAGATGACGGCCACTTCGGTGGTGCCGCCGCCGATGTCCACGACCATGTTCGAGGTGGGTTCCTGGATGGGCAGGTTGGCGCCGATGGCCGCGGCCATGGGCTCCTCGATCAGGTACACCTCGCGCGCGCCCGCGCTCTGGGCCGATTCCTTCACCGCGCGCTTTTCCACCTGGGTGATGCCGGTGGGCACGCAGATCATGATGCGCGGACGCACCAGGCGGCGGGAATTGTGCACCTTGGAGATGAAGTGGCGCAGCATGGCCTCGGTAATCTCGAAGTCGGCGATGACGCCGTCCTTCATGGGGCGGATGGCCTGGATGTTTCCGGGGGTGCGGCCCAGCATGCGCTTGGCGTCGTGGCCCACGGCCAGCACCACGTTGTTGCCGCGCGTATCCTTTTTCACCGCCACCACCGAAGGCTCGCGCAGCACGATGCCCTGGCCCTTGACGTAGACGCAGGTATTGGCCGTACCCAGGTCTATGGCCAGGTCGTTGGAAAACATTCCAAGGACGAAATCCAGTATCTTTGCCATTTTATCTTACTTGCCTCTCTGAGGGGGAATGCGTATCAACGTTGAAAACAGGGCATTCTTCCAAAAGGACAGCCATTGTCAATGGAAAACACCACGACCCGGCTGCACCTGCTGGCGACGTATTTGCGGTTGCGCTTCGGCGCGCGCGTCCAGAAGGTGCCGCTCGACGCCGGCTTCTCCTGCCCCAACCGCGACGGAACACTGTCGCGCGGGGGCTGCGTGTTCTGCAACCCGCGCGGATCCGGTTCCGGGCTTGGCGAAGATGGACTGACGCTGGAAGAACAGTGGACGGTCTGGACGGGACGTTACGCCCGCACGCGCAACGCCGGTCTGTTCATAGCCTATTTGCAATCGTTTTCCAACACATATGGCCCCATTGATAAATTGCGCCGTGTTCTCGGCGTGTTGCCTGTTCTGCCGGGCATCATGGGAGCGGCGGTGGGAACTCGCCCTGACTGTGTGGACAATGAACGGTTGGATCTGGTGGCGGCACTCCCCCTTCCGGAGGTCTGGCTGGAACTGGGGTTGCAGTCCGCCCACGACGCCACGCTGGCCCGCATCAACCGGGGGCACGACGCCGCCACGTCAGAACGGGCCGTGCGGGACGCCGCCGCACGGGGGCTGCGCGTGTGCGCGCACCTTATCGCCGGGCTGCCCGGCGAGAGCGGGGACGACTTTCTGGCCACGGTGGACTGGGTGAACCGGCTGCCTGTGCACGGAGTGAAGTTTCACGGCCTGTACGTGTGCGAGCGTACTGCGCTGGCCCGGCAATGGCGCGCCGGGGAATACACCCCGCTGGGGCGCGAGGCCTACGCAGACCTCATTGCCCGCGCCCTGCCCCGGCTGCGTCCGGAAATCGTCATCCAGCGCCTGACCGGCGATCCGGCGGGGGGTGAACTGCTGGCCCCGGACTGGGCCAATGACAAACGGGCCACCACAGCGCGCATCAATGAACTGCTGGCCCAGCGGGATACATGGCAGGGCAGGGACGTGGCGGGTGATGCCCCGAACGCAGCTAACGGATTGGGCGGACTGGGCGAAACGGGCGAAACGGGCGTAGCGGGCGCGCACCCTGCCCCGCCCGCCCTGGCTGCACCTCCTGCCTGGTTCGCCGTGCCGCCCCATCGCCTGCCGGGGGCCGCGCC
>NZ_VRYY01000304.1 GCF_015731765.1 Nitratidesulfovibrio oxamicus | reverse complement strand
CGCCCGGGGGCGAAACACGTCGGCCAGCCCCGCCAGCACGTCGGCCACGTCGCAAGGGCCGCGTTCCGCCTGTTTGGGCCGGGCAAAGTCCAGCAGGTCGCGCACCACCTTCCGGGCCTGCTCGGTGTGGCGCATGATCACGTCGATGTCCGCCTGGGCCTGCCCGTCCGGCGCGGCGGCGCGCAGCAGGTCGGCATAGCAGTGGATGACCCCCAGCGGGTTGTTGATCTCGTGGGCCAGGCCTGCGGCCAGCTTGCCCACGGCCACCAGTTTCTCGTGCTGCTGGACGCGTTCCAGCATGCGGCGCTCGTCCGTGGTTTCGCGCAGGTAGGCCACGGTGCGCCCGCCGCGCTCCAGCCGTCCGCCCAGCGGATAGGCGTTCACCGCAAAGGACCGTCCGTCGCGCAGGGTCACTGCGCGCGACACCGGGCCGTCGCCCATGCGCGCGGCGATGTCCGCCGCGTCCAGCAGTTCGGCTAGGGGGGTGCCATTGGTGGCGGCGGCGTTATCGTGCCCGTCGTCGGCCTTGCCGGGCGATGCCGCCAGCGACCGGGTCAGCCGACGTGCCGAACTGTTGGCCAGCACCACCCGGCCATCGCCGCCCAGCAGCAGCAGCGGGTCGGAAATGCCCTCGAAGATGGAATCCAGCAGGGCGTTCTGGCGCAGCAGGTTGTCCAGCGCGTCCAGGTTGTCCATGGCGATGCCAAGCTGCCGCCCCACGGCCTGGGCCAGGTCCGCCGTTCCGGGGCCGCTGGCATGGTCCGCATCCCAGTACAGGCACAAGAGGCCGCGCGTGGTGTCGCTGGTCTGGACGGGGATGAACCAGGCGCGCGTGGTGAGACGCGGCGAGCCTTCCGCCGCCATGTCGTGCCAGTCGGCGGGCAGTTCTGGACGCACCGAGCGGTCGGGCCAGGCATGAAAGTCGCTGGCCGAAAGCACGCAGGCGTAGGCGGCCCGGTCCGCCCCGAAGCGCCGCGCGATGAGCGCCAGCGAGGCGGCCAGCAATTCTCCCTTGCCGCTGCTGCGGTTCAGGCGGTCCAGCAGCCCCACGAACAACTCGACGTCGGTGCGCCGGGCCGTGGCCTCGGAGGCAAGGTCCAAGGTGCGCTCGTGCACCATGCCTTCCAGGTTGGCCGCATAGTCGCGCAGCTTGGCCCGCGCCTCGCTCAGGTGCAGGGCCAGCGATTCCATGTCGCCCAGCAGATCGTCTATGCCCACGTCCGGTTGGCCGCGACGGGGCATGGTCATGTCCGCCTCGTCCGGGAAGTGGCGGCGCATCACCCCGCCCATGCGGCGCAGGTTGTGCACCACCAGCCGGTTGAAGAATACGTGGATCACCGCGAACAGCACCAGCGCCCCGCCCGCGAACAACACCCCGAACGACATCACCGCATCGGTCATGCCGCTGACGGCCTGGTCCATGGGCAAGGCCACCATGGTCATGCCGGCCAGGTCGCCGGTCTTGCGCCAGAAGCCGCGCTCCGCCCCGTACATGGCCAGCAGCACGGGCGGGGCCTCTGCCGGATCGCCATGGCAACGCAGGCACGAGGCTTCGAACCGCACCGGCCTCGCGGTGATGAACCACCGCTCGCCGGTATCCTCGGTCACGTCCTCCACGCGGGTCAGTTCCGGGTCTTCCTGGAACCTGGCTATGATGGCGCGTTCGCGCTCGGAGGCTTCGTAGGCCGGGTTGCGCGCGCCCACTGCCACCCGGCGGTAGGTGAACCGGTCGTGGGCCATGTTGTTGTCGGTCATTACCGCGCGGGTGACGAACGAGGTGGACATGGCCTCGATGACGAAGGTGTCCTCGGAGAGGGTTTTGTACATGGCAGGGCGCAGGGTGTTGCGCACGTAACTCTGCACCGCCTCGGCCTGCGAGAGGATGAGCGCCGCGCGGTCGCGGGCCTCGTTCTCCACCAGCCGTTCCAGGTGCATGAACAGCGAAAGGGCGAAGAACCCGCCGAGGCAGGCGAGGATGAGCAGCAGGCCCAGCAGGAAGCGGGCCTGCAACGAATGGGGCGTAAGTCGGATCACGAAGTTCCTTGCACGATGCATCAACATATCATGAAGGGGCTGCGACAGGCCTGCCCCGCCAGTTCCGTTCTGGTGCCCCGGCTCAGGGGGGCAGTGCGGCGATGCCGTTCAGGCGGGCCGTGCATGTCGCCATGCCCGCGCGCCCGGCGTCGCATGGCCGATGTCTAGCACAGGCGGGGCAAAGGGCAACCCGCGTGCCGCAAGCTGCGTTGCATCGGCTGCGGGTGCTGCCGCGAGTTAGCAGGCAGGAGGGCGCGCATGTGTCGCATCATGCCGGTATTGTTTGTATTCGGTGTTTCGGATCGAGTTGGTCCGCGTCTTGCTGATGGGGGGCGATATCCGGCGCACGGAACCGTGGGCACGGGCAGGGCGGGCGGCGCAAAGGGGCGTCGCGCGGCTTCGCCCGCAGCCTTTCCCGGCAGCGGGGAAGGAACGGCACCGGGCTTCGGCAAGGAACAAGGGAAAGGGAAGATGCACCGGCGGGCCATGCCCGCGTCATGCTCTCAGCAGGGGCGCGGCAGGGCGATACGCCGGGGCATCCGACCAAAGATCACGCAACCCCCAGGAGATGCAACGCAATGGAAGACAAGGGGCTTTTCGGTAAGATCCTGGCCATCGTGCCCGGTCTCGCGGTGATGATCGGCACGCTCTACGTGCTGCGCGTGTACGTGGAGCCGTGGATGAAGGACGCCGTGGTGTTCGGCAGCAAGGGCTGGCTGGTGCAGGTGCTGAGCCTGAACTACATCCTGCTGTCCATCCTGACCGGCATGTTCTACCGCAACATCCTGTTCGGCGGCAGGATTCCCGCCTGGGCGGAGGAAGGCTTCCGCACCACCCGTCTGTTCATCAAGACCGGCGTCATCATGCTGGGCTCGCTGTATACCTTCGACAAGCTGCTGAAGGTCGGCGGCGTGGCCATCACGCTCATCGTGGCCTTCGTGTTCGGCACCGCCATCTTCGTGCTGTGGCTGGGCAAGCGCCTGGGCGCCGACCGTTCGGTCACCGCCACCATGGCCGCCGCCTGCGGCGTGTGCGGCGTTTCCGCCGCCGTGGCCACCGCGCCCGGCGTGC
>NZ_VRYY01000303.1 GCF_015731765.1 Nitratidesulfovibrio oxamicus | reverse complement strand
CCGCCTGCACGGCGCGCCCGCGCGCAGCGCTTCCGCCCCCCGGCCTGATTCCGGATCCGACCTCGGCCCTGCCCTGATCATGGGGCTGGCCGCCGGATACCACGCGGGCGACGTGCGTCCGTTCCTCGTGTCCCTGCGGGCCACCGGCTTCGCGGGGCGGTGCGTGCTGTTCACCTCGCCCACCACCCGCGACACCGACCGCATGGCCGACATGGGCGCGGACATCCTGCCCTTCGAGCGCCCGCCCGCGCTGGCCCACCTGCCCTACAACGCCCTGCGCTACTTCCTGTACCTGGACCTGCTGCGGCAGGCCCCGCGCCCGTACGCCCGCATCCTGGTCACCGACGTGCGCGACGTCGTCTTCCAGCGCGACCCGTTCTCCTTCCCGTGGGCCGACGGCCTGAACGTGACCCTGGAGGACGCCCGCATGACCATCGGCACCTGCCCGTACATGACCCGCTGGGTCACCGGCCACCTGGGCGATACGGCGTGGCGGTCGCTGGCCGGGCAGCGCATCTCCTGCTCCGGCACCACGCTCGGCAACCACGCGGCCATGACGGATTATCTGGAACGGCTGACCGGACTGCTGCTGCCGTTCTCTCCCGCGCCCCCGCCGCCCCCGCCGTCATCGGCATCCTCATCCGGCGTCACGCCCCCGCCGCCCACCGGCATGGCCGGGTACGACCAGGGGGTGCACAACCACCTGCTGCACGGCGGCCACCTGTCCAAGGTCACCGTGCACGACAACGCCGGGCCCATCCTGACCCTGGGCTACAAGGCCACCCCGCCCGCCACAGATGCCCACGGCGACATCCTGAACGACGCGGGCCTGCCCGCCGTCATGGTGCACCAGTACGACCGCATGCCCGAGTTGTTCCGGACGGTACGCGCCCGCTACGCATAGTATCCCTTTCCAGGGGCAGGACCAGCGGCGGCAGTTCCGGACTGTCACGCGGGCAACTGCATGCTCAGTCAATACAAGGTGTCTTTTCTTTTTCTCCAGGATCGTGCAGGGAGAAGAATCCTGTATTGTACCCCCATATCCGGAGGATACCCATGCGTCTTCATTTCCTGCCAGCCCTGCTTCTCGTGGCCGTCATGGCCGGTACCGCGTTCGCCGGCAGCCAGGGGCCCGGCATCAGCCCGGACCAGGCCCTGCAACGCCTGAAGGAAGGCAATGCCCGGTTCGTGGCCGAAACCCCGACCGAGCGGAACCTGTCGGCCAAGCGCCTCGCCACCTCGCAAAACGGCCAGACCCCCTACGCCATCATTCTTTCCTGCGCCGATTCGCGCGCACCCGTGGAACTGATTTTCGATGAAGGGGTCGGCGACCTGTTCGTCATCCGCGTGGCGGGCAACGTGGCCGCCACCGACGAAGTGGGCACCGCGGAATACGGCGCGGACCACCTCAACGTGCCGCTGATGGTGGTGATGGGCCATACCCAGTGCGGGGCCGTTACCGCCGTGGTGCAGGGGGCCGAGGTGCACGGGTCCATCCCCATGCTGGTGGCCCCCATTGTCCCCGCCGTGACTGCCGTTGAAAAATCCAACCCAAAGCACGACCGCGCGGCCCTTGTGCCCAAGGTCATCGAAGCCAATGTCTGGCAGGCCATTGACGACACCATGCGCCAAAGCCCCATCATCCGCGCCCGCGTTGCCGCGGGCAAGCTGAAGGTTGTCGGCGCCATCTACCACATTGACGACGGCAAGGTGGAATGGCTGGGCGAACATCCCATGCAGGCCCGGCTGCTGAACTACACCAGCGGTCCCGCCAAGGTTCGCCGGTAGTTGCCCGGCCTTGCCCCACCGCGCCCGGCGAGACGGGACGGGCGTGGCAGGTGTGACAGGACAACGCACGAAAGCAGGAAGCGGGGAGTGGCGACACCCCCCGCTTCCTTGCGTTGCATCCGCCCGGCTGCACAGGCTAAAGCGCGCCTTCCCGTGCAGCCGCCTGAAGGGTGCGCACGCACAGCCCCACGTATGACCGCGCGGCGGACGGCAGTTGCCCGGCCACCGACTCGTAGGCCGTGACCAGGTCGGCCACGTCGGCGGCGCGGGTGGCCCGGTCCACGTCGGCCAGTTCCTGCTCGGTGAACTTGCGTTCCATCTTGTAGTGGTTGCCCCACACATGCCCCCACGAGGCCTCGGACAGTGGCGCGGCGCGCCCGGCGTCCTGGCGGTGCACCACGCGTACCCTGCCGTCGTAGACCACCCGGCCCCCGGCCTTCCACACCTGGATGTCGTGCTCCAGATCGTCCACCTGCGAAGGCGAGAACCGCAGGTCGAAGTCGGGCACGCCCAGCCGGGCGCAGGCCGCCTTGTCCAGCAGGTGGCAGCAGCCCATCACCGAAAGGCACGGACGGCGCTGCCCGTACTGGCCGAAATCCATGACCAGCGGGGCGTTGTTGGTGAACCGGATGAGGTGCCTGCCGGTCTTCTCGAAGTACCGGGCCACATACTGCACCGTGGGCAGGCTGCCGGGGTTCACCCCTTGCGGGCCCACCACCACGGTGCCGGGCATTTCGTCCATGTCCTGCACGTAGCTGCGCAGCCAGGTGCGCGGCAGCAGCACGTCGTCGTCCAGAAAGGCGAACAGTTCCCTGTCGCGCATGGAATCGAGGTGCCACAGCCAGTTGCGGGCCGCGGGCGCGCCGATGTTGATGGGCAGTTGGATCAGTTCCACCTGCCGCCCGGCGGCCACCGCGCGCACGCCCGCCTCGAACTCGGCGCGCGGGAAGGCCGTGGACCCGTTGTTGATGAGCGCCACGTGCGCCCCGCCAATGTCCGAATCCAGCAGGCTGGCCAGGGTATCCAGGGTCACCTGCAACTTGTTCCAGGTGTAGAACCCCACTCCGATGCGCCGCCCCTCCAGCACCGAGGCCGGGGCCTCGGGCCTGCCCATCTGGGCCAGGTGGCGCACCAGGAACAGCAGGGCGGGTTCGGCGTCCAGCGCCTCCATGTACAGGGCGCGGGCCGAGGAAAGGTCATCGGCGGCCTCGGCCATGCGGGCGCGCAGCAGAATCGTCAACGGACACGGCAACGCCTTGCCCAGCAGTTCGTCGCGCAGGGCGGCATCGCCCGCCGCGTGGGCGGCGTGGGCCAGCACGCCC
>NZ_VRYY01000302.1 GCF_015731765.1 Nitratidesulfovibrio oxamicus | reverse complement strand
CCGCCCACCCCACCGGGCACGCCGCGCCCGCCCGCGGGGCCTGCCCCGCCGCCGCGCGACAGTTGTTCCAGCGAGACAAGGCGCGGCAGCATGGCCAGGTTCAGCAGCAGAAGTTCCAGCGCCATGGCCGGTTCCAGGCTGGTCAGCACGCGGCGCTGGCCTTCCAGGGTCATCTGCCAGCAGGCGTGGATGTGCGTGATCTCGAACTTCGGCGCCCATTCCAGCCACTGGCGGGCCTCTTCTTCCGGCAGGTCCAGCGCGGGCAGGGCGGCCTCGCCCGCCTGACGCAGCATGAACAGGTTGCGCCAGGTGGCCGCCAGTTCGCGCAGGAAGAACCCGATGTCCACGCCCTTGTCCAAAAGGTCGCGCACCACGGCGGACACTGCCACGCAATCCTGCGAGGCCAGGGCCTGCATCACCTCGAAGAACAGTTCCTGCCCGGCCAGGCCCAGCACGCCGCGCGCGCCTTCCACGGTCAGGCGGTCGCCGCCAAGGGCCAGCACCTGACCCAGCAGCGACATGGAATCGCGCACGCTGCCCGCGGCCCGCCGCGCGATAAGCCGCACCGCCGCCGGGTCGAAGTCCTGGCCCTCGCGGGTCAGCACGCCGGTAAGGTGGGCTTCCAGTTCGTGCTCGGGCAACCGCTTGAAGGTGAAGTGCTGGCAGCGGCTGATGATGGTCACGGGAAATTTGTGCGGCTCTGTGGTGGCCAGCACGAAGGTGACGCGCGGCGGGGGTTCCTCCAGCGTTTTCAGCAGGGCGTTGAACGCCTCGCGCGTCAGCATGTGGGCTTCGTCGATGATGAAGACCTTGTAGCGGCCTTCCATGGGCGCGTAGCCGATGGCCTCGCGCAGGCGGCGGGCGTCCTCGATGCCCCGGTTGGACGCGCCGTCGATTTCCACCACGTCCACGTGGTTGCCCATGACCACCTTGCGGCATTGCTCGCAGGTGTTGCACGGCTCGCCCGTGGGGGCCTTTTCGCAGTTCAGCGCCTTGGCCAGGATGCGGGCGATGGTGGTCTTTCCCACCCCGCGCGTGCCGCTGAACAGGTAGGCCGGGGCCACGCGGTCTTCCGCCGCGGCGCGGGAAAGGATGGCCTTTACCGTCTCCTGCCCGGCCACCTCGGCGAAGGTCTGCGGGCGGTATCTGGCGGTGAGGGGGGCGTTGCTCATGACGATGCGGGCCTGCTGCGCCGCCTGTCCCGCCCGCCTTCGCGCGGAAGGACGGGACGCCGGACGGGGCGCGGGTTGGTGCGTGCCGTGGGGCAGAGAAATTCGTACGCTACGGGCGATTCCGGGGTTTCCGGGCTATCCCGGTCAGCCACGGTTTCCGGGCCGCAACGCACGCCGCACGCCGGGGCGGGTGCCCGGCGTGCGGCGATCATACACGGACGGACCCTAGATGGTATAGCGGTGCAGCCAGTGGGCGTAGGCCGGGTTTTCACCCTTCACGGCCTTGAAGTACTCGCCCTGCAGGTGCTTGGTCACCGGACCGGCGGTGCCCTGGCCGATGACGCGCAGGTCCACTTCGCGGATGGGCGTCAGTTCGGCGGCGGTGCCACAGAAGAACGCTTCGTCGGCGATGTACAGTTCATCGCGGGTGAACTGCTGTTCCACCACTTCGTAGCCCAGCTCGCGGGCCAGGGTGATCAGGCTGTTGCGGGTAATGCCGTCCAGCACCGAGGTGAGCGGGGTGGTCTTGATGAGCTTGCCGCGCACGATGAAGATGTTTTCGCCGGTGGCTTCGGACACATAGCCCTGGGTATCCAGCATCAGGCCTTCGTCGTAGCCGTCGGCCTTGGCTTCCATCTTGGCCAGCACCGAGTTCACGTAGTTGCCGCAGGCCTTGGCCTTGGTCATCATGGCGTTGACGTGGTGACGGCAGAACGAGCTGGTCTTGACGCGGATGCCGTGTTCCAGCGCCTCTGCGCCAAGATAGGCGCCCCAGGGCCAGGTGGCGATGATGGTCTGCACCGGGTTGTCGCCAGGGTACACGCCCATGGCGCCCGCGCCCACGAACGACAGGGGGCGGATGTAGCCTTCGGCCAGCTTGTTGCGCTTCAGGGTTTCTTCCACGGCGTCCACGAGCTGGTCGACGGTGTAGGGAATGACCATGCGCAGGATCTTGGCCGAGTTCAGCAGGCGCTGCATGTGCTCGCGCAGGCGGAACACGGCGGACCCGCCGTCGGCGCACTTGTACGCGCGAATGCCTTCGAACACACCCACGCCGTAGTGCAGGGTGTGGGTCAGCACGTGCACGTTGGCTTCGTCCCAGGGCACCTGCTTGCCGTCAAACCAGATGGTTTCCGCTTTCTGGACCATGTTTCCTACCTCTCGGATGTACGCCCCGCGCGTTTCGGGGCACGTTGGCGGGCCGCGCTGGCGGGCGCATGGCGGCCAGCGGTGGCGGCACGGCCACGCTTGTGTGGTGACGGATATGGCGCGCCGGGCCCCCGGCGCACCGCGTGGTGTGAAGACGTGCCACGCTAATCAAGCCACCCGGCAAGGTCAAGACACGGCGGGGTGGAACGGGGGGCGGAGCGGGTGGGCGGACAGGGGAGCCGGAGGACGGGGGGAACGGACAGGTGGGGCGCGGCCAAGGGGAGCGCCCAAGGGGAGCGGGAGGACGGGGCGGCGGTTGTCCGAAGGGGGGAACAGCCGGATGACGGCGGGATGGCCGGAAGACTCTGCCGGGGGATGCCCGGTAGCGGGCGGGTGCCACCGTGATGGCGAGCGGGCCATGCCGAAGCCACGAGTTGGATGCATCCGGATTGCGTCCGGGTGGCGCCATGGGCGTACCCCTTCCGGACGGCCACCCCACCCCGTTGCGAGCCTGCTGCGGCAACGCCGGACCGAAACCCGCATGCTACGGGTGCGGCATTTCCATCAGCAACCAAAGGAAATGCCATGTCCGCAGCCACTCGCGGGCGCGCATCCCGCCGCGCCCCTGCCCAGCGTTCTCCCCAGGCCATGTCCACCGAAGACTTCTTGCGCACCGTGGTGTTCGCCAAGCGGTCCCGCGACGACCGATCCGCGACGACGCCCGGCAACGCGGCGTCCGCCGCTCGCCCCACGGCCAACTCCGCCGTGTCCCCGGCCCCTGCGCTTTCCCTG
>NZ_VRYY01000301.1 GCF_015731765.1 Nitratidesulfovibrio oxamicus | reverse complement strand
GGCATGGGCACGGGCGCGGGCGCACCGGGACGCCCCGGAAACGCCGCCGAACAGATATCCGCATGCGCGGCCAGATAGGCGTCCAGCCGGGGGGTGCGGCGCACACGCCCCTGCATCACCGTGGCCCGTTGCGGAAACACGCGCGCGGCGCACACCGGCTCCGGAGGGGCGTCGTTCTCCACCCGCCACGCACCGCAGGCGCGCCCGCCGAACCAGGTCACACCCAGCGCGGGAAAGTGCAGGATGCCCGCTGCGGGAACGCCATGTTCCACCAGGGCCACGCACACCGCAAAGTCTCCTTCACCGTTCAGAAAGCCGCGCGTGCCGTCCAGCGGGTCCACCAGCAGAAAACGCGTCCAGCCCGCGCGCTCGGCATGCGGGGGAATGCGTCCTTCCTCGGACAGCACGGGCAGGTCTGGCCGCAGCCGGGCCAATCCCTGGACCAGCACGGCCTGCGAGGCCTCGTCCGCCTCGGTGACCGGCGAATCGTCGGCCTTGCGGCGGGTGCGCGGGGCGGCCCCGCCGCACCAGTGCAGGATGGCCCGGCCCGCCTCCATCACCACGGGCAGCAGATCGCGCAGGGGAAAGGACGCGGCAGAGGGCTGCGCACGGAAGGCCGCAACGGGCGCCCTGTCCGTAGGGCCTGCGAAACCGGCGGCCCCCGTGGGGTCAAGATGGTCCGGACAATCCGGGCAATCCGGATGATTCGGGAGATTCGGGCAACGGTCCGAAGGCACGGCAAGCACCTCCTGCGGCGATCCCGGACGCCCGTGTCCCGCCGCACGCTCCCGTGCGCCCGCGCCGTCGCGGCATTCCGTGCATCCGTCCCGCTTTCCGTCGGCCATCGCCCCTCCGCATGCATGGGCTTTTGCAGGATTTCGTGCTACAGGGCGGCCATGCGCCCCGCACACTCCGCCGACATGAACCGGCGCGCGCACCCTGACAGCATTGCCACCGCCACTCCGCAACGTGCCGGAACGCGCGGTGCGGAGCATTGCGCCCATCGGCACGGCCATGCCCCGGTCGGTCAGCAGACGGCCACAGGGGCAGCCCGCCGGAGTGCCGCACGCTGGACCGCGCTGGCCGTCCTGCTGCTGTCCGTTGTGGCACTTGCGGGCTGCGCGGGCAAGCAGCAGATCGCCATTCCCCCTGACGCACAACCTCAGACCCGCCAGCAGGCGCCGTCCGCGCCGTCACAGGCGCTGGTGCACACCGCCCGCTCCGCTCTGGGCGTGCCCTACCGCAACGGGGGGCGCACCCCGGCGGAAGGGTTCGACTGTTCGGGCTTCGTGTGGTGGACGTTCCACCAGCACGGGGTGAACCTGCCGCGCACCACGGAAGAGCAGGCCGCCTGCGGCAGCCCTGTCCCCCCCGGCCACGAACTGCGCCCCGCCGACATCATCGTGTTCCGAACCGGGTCCGGCCCGCTGGGCCTGCACACGGCCATCTACACCGGGGGCGGGCAGTTCGTGCACAGCCCCAAGCCCGGCGGCACAGTGCGCGAGGAAAGCCTGACCGTACACTACTGGCAGCGCGCCTTCATTGCCGCGCGGCGCATCCTGCGCCCGGCGGACCAGCCCGTCGCCAGCCAGCCCTGATATCCGCCCGGCCCGACTGTCTCCAGCCCGACTCCTTGTGGCCCGATTCCGCCGGGCCAGGCGCCCGCGCATCCTGCACTGCAGGCCGCCGCCCACCGCGCCCCACAAGAGCATGGCGCGGCACGCCACGCATTCCCAAAAGAAAACGACCGCACCCCGAAGGATGCGGCCGTTCGCGTCCGGACGCGTGAATGCTACTTGTTCAGGCCGTCGACAAGGGTCTTGGCGGCCATGAACTTCACGGCCTTGCGGGCCGGAATGGAAATGCTCTGACCGGTCTGGGGGTTCCGTCCCGTGCGGGCGGCCCGCTCGGTGACCGAGAACGCTCCCACGCCGGGCAGACGCACGCCTGCGCCGTTGGCAACGCCATCGGCGAGCACGCGGCAGAACGCATCATACGCCTTTTCGGCGCTCACCTTGGTCACGAACACGTCGGGCAGCGCCTCTTTGAGGGCGGCAACAAATTCAGCCTTGGTCAACATCAGGATGTCCTCCTTGCGCTATGCGGATTTCCCCCCGTAACCAAACCACGGTCAGCATGTTCCACCCTATGCAGTGACCTCGTTTTCTTGTCAATCGTTTCACGGCCCGCAAATCAAGGATACACGCGGTTCTCCTCCGTCGTTCCCCGGTCTGTTGCGCTTGATTCGCATTGCGTATAGGAGAAGGGATGCACACGGCCCCAGAGCAACAGGCATTGCGCATGCCAAGGGCAGCGCATCCGCCACAACGCCACGGGAGCACACCATGCCAAGCCCCCTGCCGCGCGATTCCGCACAGCCCGCGCCGCCTTCCGACGACGGCCTGCTGACCATAGCCGACATCGCCCGCCGCCTCTCCCTGCCGGAATCCACCGCACGTTACTACTGCAAGCGCTTTGCGGCGTTCATGCCCACCGTGGGCGACGGGCGCCGCCGCCGCTACCGCACGGATACCCTGACCATCATCGAAGCCATCATCGAGGCCATGCACACCGCCCGCACCGCAAGCGCGGTGGAGGCGATCCTGGCCCGGCGTTTTCCCCGCAATGCCGCCGCCCAGCCGGCCCCGTCCCGTGGCAACACTGCGGACGGCGCTTCCGCAACAATCCCCACCGCAAGTGCCGCGCCCCAGCCCGTACAACCGGTACCCGTACCGGACGGCGTACCCGCTGTTCCGCCAATGCCCATGGGCGGCGTGGAACCGGGGCATGCGCTGTACACGCTCATCGAACACCAGACCCGCGCGCTGGACACCATTGCCGCCGCCCTGTCCACCCTCGCGGCCCGGCAGTCGGCCATCGACCTGCTGGCCGACCTTGCCCGCACCGCCGAAGGCGAGGTGGGCTCCATCCGCAAGGATGTGGAAACCCTGCGCCTGTTGCTGGATTCCTCCGAAAAGATTCACCAGCAGGACCTGGACCAGTTGCGCGACTGGCTGGGCCGGGTCATCGCGGACCGACGGCAGCGGGTGCGCGACCAGGCATAGCCGACCAACCGCCCGGCCACGCAGCCACACCGTCGCCCGGCCACACCGCGCCCAGCCACGCGGC
>NZ_VRYY01000300.1 GCF_015731765.1 Nitratidesulfovibrio oxamicus | reverse complement strand
GACCCGCTGGCCGCGCAACGCCCCTCGCTGACCGGGCGGCCCATCACCGACGAGGTGGCCGAGGTGCTGGCCGCGCGCGAGCCCCTGTACCGGGAATGCGCCCATGCGGTGCTGGACGCCGGGGACGACCTGCGGGCGCTGGTGGAGCGGCTGGCTGGCCTGCTGGAAGAATAGCCCACGGGCTTTTCTGCGAACCGGGTGCGCACGTGCCCTGTTTTCCTGGGCCCTGGGTGGTTCCGGATCGCCGCGCCCTCTTGCCATGCCCGCCCCCGCAGGGGCATAGTGGCATGCCCGCGCGCCGTGGCAGCGCGCGACGACCATGCTCCGTGCAGTGTTCATCCGTGAGGTCGCCATGCAGATCCGCAAGATACTCGTTCCCGTGGATGGTTCCGACTACTCGCAACGCGCGGCGGAATACGCCGCCGACTTCGCGAAGATGGTGGGGGCAGAGGTGGTGCTGCTCATCTGCCGCATGTCCATCCCGCCCATTCTCGGGCAGGTGGCCTACGACCAGGCCCGCAATTCGCTGGTGGCCCAGGCCGAGGAAGTGCTGGAGCCCTGCCGCCGCCTCCTGCGCGAGCGCAACGTGCCCTTTGCCGACCGCGTGCTGGAGGGCAAGGTGGAGGTGGCCATCGTGGACGCCGCCGACTACGAGCGCTGCGACCTGATCATCATGGGGTCGCGCGGGCACTCGGAACTGGAGGGCCTGCTGCTGGGCAGCGTCACCCACCGGGTGTTGCAGATGGCGTCGTGTCCGGTGATGGTCATCCGCTAGGGGCCGGTTTCGCAACCCTTGCGGTGTGCCGCGCCAGACAGCGCCTTTCTCGTAGGCTAGGTTTTTTATCTTTTCCGGTTCACAGGAGTACCCATGAGCGGCAACACCTTTGGTCGCATCTTCCGGCTGACCACCTACGGCGAATCGCACGGCCCCGGCCTTGGCGGCGTGGTGGACGGCTGCCCTGCCGGTGTGCCGCTGGACGAATCGGTCATCCAGCGAGAACTGGACCTGCGCCGTCCCGGCAGCGCGTCCGCCGGCCTTGCCGGTACGGCCCGCAAGGAACCGGATACCGTGCGCCTGCTTTCCGGCGTGTTCGAAGGGGTCACCACCGGCACCCCCATCGGCTTCCACATCACCAATGAAGACCAGCGGTCGCGTGACTACGGCGACCTGGCCAAGCTGTACCGCCCCGGTCACGCGGACATCACCTACGACGCCAAGTACGGCCTGCGCGACTTTCGCGGCGGCGGCCGGGCATCGGGACGGGAGACCGTCTCGCGCGTGGCGGGTGGCGCCGTGGCCCTGGCCCTGCTGGCCATGCACGACATCGAGGTGCGCGCCTACACCGTTGAGATCGGCGGAGTGCCCGCCGACGTCGTGGACCCGGCGAGCGCGCAGGAGCGGCTGTTCTTTTCGCCCGACCCGGACGTGGTGCCCGCGTGGGAATCGCTGGTGCACGACGTCCGGGCGGAGGGCGACACCCTGGGCGGCATCGTGCAGGTGGAGGCCACCGGCGTGCCCGCAGGCCTCGGCGAGCCGGTGTTCGACAAACTGGACGCCCTGCTGGCCCACGCCCTGATGTCCGTGGGTGCGGTAAAGGCCGTGGAGGTGGGCGCGGGGCTGGAGGCGGCGCGCCTGCGCGGCAGCGAGAACAACGACCCCATCATTCCCGGCGGCTTCCACACCAACCATGCCGGGGGCATTCTGGGCGGCATCTCCAACGGGCAGCCCATCGTGGTGCGCGCGACGGTGAAGCCCATCCCCTCCATTGCGCAGGAGCAGATCACCATCGATACCAACGGCAGGCCCGCGCCGCTGCGCGTGGGCGGGCGCCACGACATCTGCGCCATTCCGCGCGTGGTGCCCGTGCTGAAGGCCATGGCGGCGCTGGTGTTGGCCGACACTCTCCTCCTCCAGCGCCGCATGGGGTGAGCGAAGCCCCCAGGTTGGTTCTTTTGCCTTCCGGCTTCCGACCCGAAGGGCGCGGAGCGTGCCCGTTAGGCGAGCCTGCGAGCCTTACGGGCATCGAGCGCAGAGCGGTCAAACATCGTTTTTTGCTCCGGTCGAGTACGAGAAGAGTACACTCCCTTCGCAAAAAACGTGTTTTCCTCGCCGGAAAGGCAAAACTCCTCAATCTGGGAGTTTCGCTGAGAGGCATTGCCCCTCTTCCCCGAAATAGAAACGCACACGGCGGACGTTCTTTCCGGAACGTCCGCCGTGTGCGTTTTGCTTCTTACTGCCTCGGATCGCCGGGCTGTACCTGGTCGCCGGTAGGGCCGCCGGGCGGGTCGGGGTCCGGCGTGTGGCCCGGTTCCGGGTCGCGGTAGGCGGTGGCGATGCGCTTGAATTCCTCTTCGGCCAGCAGGAAGGCGTCCACCACGGCGGGGTCGAAGTGGGTGCCCCGGCCCTTCAGGATGATCTCGCGCACCTTGGCGTGCGGAAAGGCGGGCTTGTACTGCCGGGCGCAGATCAGCGCGTCGTACACGTCTGCCAGGGCCATCAGGCGACCGGAAAGGGGTATGGCCTCGCCCGCAAGGCCCTCCATGTAGCCGGAGCCATCCCATTTTTCGTGGTGGCTCCAGGCTATTTCCGCCGCCAGGTGCAGGAATGCGTCATCCTCCATGCCCTGGGCCGCGTTGGCGATGATGTTGCGCCCGTGCCGCACGTGCTGGCGGATCACCGCGAATTCCTCGTCGGTAAGCTTGCCGGGCTTGAACAGCACGCTGTCAGGCACGGCCACCTTTCCCACGTCGTGCAGCGGCGCGGAATGGAACAGCAGTTCGATGTAGTCCTCGGTGAGTTGGGGGTAGGTTTCCTTGCCGCCGCCCTGTCCTATGTCCCGCAGGGATTCGGCCAGCGCCCGCACGTAGTGCTGGGTGCGCTTGATGTGCGCGCCGCTGATCTCGTCGCGGCTTTCGGCCACGGCGGTCATGGATTCCAGGGTCATCTGCCGGGCGTGGTTCAATTGCCGCAGCCGCACGAAGGCCGTGCGCCGTTCCCGCGCGTACAGCGCGAGAGACAGCAGCGCCCCCTGCAGCAGCGCGGCCAGCACGGGCGCAGCCATGGGCAGGGTTATGCCACGCCACGCGAACAGCGCGGACCCCACGGCGGGCATGACCAGGGCCGCGGCCAGCGTGG
>NZ_VRYY01000299.1 GCF_015731765.1 Nitratidesulfovibrio oxamicus | reverse complement strand
GGCGCGGGTTGATCGTGGCGGGCGTGGTGGCCTGCGCCGTGCCCTTCGCGGCGGTGCCGCATCTGGCGGGGTTCTGGCCGCTGGCCGGGGCGTGCCTGGTGTTCGGTTTTGGCGAGGCGCTTGTGACGTCGTCTTCCGCCGCGCTGGTGGCGGACCTGTGCCGCGCACGCCATTATGGCACGGCCATGGGCGTGTTCGGCACCATCTTCGACGTGGGGCACGCCTCCGGTCCGCTGCTGGGCGGCCTGCTGGTGGGGGCGCTGGGCTATGGTCCGGCGTTCGCCATCATCGCCGGGGTATTGCTGTGTTCCGTGCCGTGGTTCCTGACGGTGATGCGCGGCTGCGATTCCGCCGGAACCCTGTGCGGGCAGGAGTAGCGACATGAACGCATATCACGACAACGCACAGGTGGAATTGCTGCGCGAGGCGGGCATGACGGAGGCGGACATCACCCATTCGCGCCTGGTGGCGGGCATTGCCGTGGGGTTGGGCAGCCTGGCCCGCGTGGCGGTGGACCTTTCGCTGGTGGCGCTGGGCGCGCTGTTCCACGACCTTGGCAAGGTGCGAACCGACGGCATCCTGCACGGGGTGGAGGGAGCACGGCTGGGCAGGCACCTGGGGTTGCCCGGCGCGGTGCTGGACATCATGGAAAAGCATGTGCGTGCGGGCGTGCCGCTGGCTCAGACCGCCCACTACGGCTTGCCCCCGCGCGACTTCAGCCTGACCTTGCTGGAAGAGAAACTGGTGATCTACGCCGACAAGCTGGCGGACATGGTGGAGGAGCCGGGACTGGTGGTGTCCGTGGGCGAGGCGCGGCTTCGGTTTGGCCGGATACTTGACGAGCGGGCCGACCTGGCCAAGGACGAGGCCACCAGGGCGCGCTATCTGGCCTGCGCGGCGGAGGTGGAGGAGTTGTTGCGGTAAGCGAGGGAAAGGGCAGGGCCATCCAGCCTTTTTGCTTCCCTGTCTCATGGCGTAACAGAAAACGCCCCCGGCACGTACCGCGCGCCGGGGGCGTTCATGTTGTTTTCAGCGGGCTGCCCGGGGAATGTTCAGCAAGTTGCCGCAGGCTTGCCGTATTCCGCGGTGTGTCCCTGCTGCCTTTGCCCGTCAGTCCTGCATCACGCTTTCGATGACATCCAGCGCCGCGTCCACCAGGGCTTCGGTGGCCTGCGTGCCCATGTGCCCGAGGCGGAACACCTTGCCCGCCATGGGGCCGAAGCTGCCGGACACGATCAGCCCGCGCTCGCGCAGCCCCTGCCGCCATTCCGGCCAGGTGAAACCTTCCGGGACCATGGCTGCCGTCACCGTGGGCGAGTTCACCGCACCCTCCGCCGTCCACAGTTCCACGCCCAGCTTGGCGAGGCCCGCGCGGCAGCGTTCGGCAACTTCCCGATGCCGGTCGAAGCAGCCCTGCATGCCGCCCTTTTCGTTCAGGATGGCCAGCGCGCCCGCGTTGAGCGCGGCGGTGCCATGCCAGTACGGGGTGTACGGGCAGCGACCATCCTGCTGCACGGTGCGGAAGGGGGCGATGGCGTCGTAGCCCTGATAGCCCACGGATTCGATGGTCTCCCACGCCGCCGGGCTGACGGACAGAAAGCTCATGGACGGCGGGGCGGAAAGGCACTTCTGCGAGCCGCCCAGCACCAGGTCCGCGTGCCATGCGTCGGCCTGCACGGGTGCGCCGCCCACGCTGGCCACCGCGTCCACGTAGAACAGCGGCACACCGCAGGCCTGCTTCAGCGCGCCAAGGCCTGCCAGCGGGTTCAGCGTGCCGGACGGCGTTTCGCAGTGCACGGCGGTAAGCATCTTGGGCTTGAAGCTGCGGATGGCGTCTTCGATGCCGGTCAGGTCGTCGATGGTTTCGTTGTACGGCAACGAGACCTTCAGCACCTCGCAGCCGATGGACGCGGCCATGTCGCCGATGCCGTCGCCGAACACGCCGGTGCCCACGGACAGCACCCTGTCGCCGGGCACAAGGCAGCTTTTCAGCGCGGCCCACAGGGCCAGCATGCCCTCGCCGGTCATCAGCACCACGTCATGCTGCGTGCCCATGAGCTGCGCGAGGTTGCGGCCCGTTTCCGCGTACAGTTTCAGGTAGTCCGGCTCGATCTGGCCGGAGCCGTAGTCGCGGGTCATGGCCGTCAACACGGCGGGGTGCAGGGTGACCGGGCCGGGCACCATGGGGATGGGGGCGTATGGCTTGTGCGCCATGGGGGTGACCTCCGGTGGTTGCAGGGCTGTGAATTTTCAGCGTTATGATAGAAAAGGAGTGGTTTTTTTACGCCTCCGGCGGGCAAGGGGCTATCGCCCCTTGCATCCCCGAAATATGCGGGTTGTCTTTTTGTGGCAGGCCGCCGTATGCCCCACGGCAACTCGTAGCGTATGAGACACCGCAGGTACCTTGGTGAAATCCCAGTAAAAGCCTTTTTTGGGGGTGCAGGGGCGCAGCCCCTGCCCGCCGGAGGCTTACAGAAAACCTAGCCCCGTCTTCATGCCATAGCCGCATGGCGGCTGCATGTCGCACAGACTACAGGTCTATGAGTTCCACCTCGTCCGGCGCGATGGCCGTGCCGAGGAACAGCCCGCCGGTGCGTACGAAGCGGGGCACGTCGTCTGTGGTCAGAAAGCGCGCCTCGCCGCATTCGTTGCCGCCCGGCCCCGTGCGCAGGGGGCGCATCAGCCCGGCGGCCTGCAATTCCGCCTGCACGGCAAGGGCGGTGGTGGCGGCGGAATCGACGATGACCGGTTCCGGCCCGATGACGTTGCGGATGGCCCGCGCCAGCAGCGGAAAGTGGGTGCAGCCCAGCACCAGGCAGTCGGGCGTTTCCGGCGTGTCGCTGCCGGAGGCGGGGCGAAAGATGGGGTCCAGGTAGCGGGCGGCGATGTCTTCCACGATCTTGCCGTCCACCCAGCCCTCCTCGGCCAGCGGCACGAACAGCGGGCAAGGCTGCCCGATGATCTGCGCGTCGGGCCGCAGGCTGTGGATGGCCTTGTGGTAGGCGCGGCCCCGGATGGTGGATTCCGTGGCGATGACGGCAATGTTGCCCCGGCGCGAGGCTCGGCAGGCCGCCTGTGCACCCGGCTGCACCACGCCCACCACCGGCAGGCCGGGGTTGGCGGCGCGCAGGGCGTCCAGC
>NZ_VRYY01000309.1 GCF_015731765.1 Nitratidesulfovibrio oxamicus | reverse complement strand
GGCATGGCCGTTGCCGCGCCCGCCCAGGCGGCCCCGGCAGACGCGGCCAAGCTGGCGCTGCCCGGCGACATCACCCTGGCCCAGGCGCAGAAGGTCATCGCCGCCGCGCAGGCCAAGGCCGTTGAACAGGGCACGCTGATGAACATCGCCGTGGTGGACGCCGGGGGCAACCTGAAGGCGTTCGCGCGCATGGAAGGGGCGTTCCTTGGCAGCATCGACATTTCCATCGGCAAGGCCCGCACGGCGCGCTTCTTCAACATGTCCACCAGGGAACTGGGGGACGCGGCCCAGCCGGGCCAGCCGCTGTACGGCATAGAGGTGACCAACGGCAACTTGGTCATCTTTGGCGGGGGTGAACTGCTGCGCGCCAAGGACGGCACCATCATCGGGGCCGTGGGGGTCAGCGGCAGTTCCGTGGAAAACGACATGGCGGTGGCAAAGGCTGGCGTTGCCGCGCTGAACTAGCGCGCCACATCCACGCTACATGCAAAAGGCCCCCGGCGTCGTGCCGGGGGCCTCGTTCATGGCTGTCATTACAGGCGGGGCAGGGCAGGGCCGGACGGAAACGGGTCGGGGCGGGAACGGACAATTCCGGCGCGGGCAACCGGCATCCGCCATGCCTCGACCCGGGCCTGCTCCCTATGCGGGCCGCGCCGACGCCCTCTTTACTCTACCAGGGCCAGCACACCCGCCGCCACCAGTTCGCGCACCACGGGGATGCACTCGTCTGCGGGCACGCCGATGCGATCGGCAATCTGCACGAGGTCCAGCGTGCCGTCGGCGTAGGCCAGATAGTCGATGATGATGTTCACCTTGTTGCAGTACCCGTTCTTCATGGAGGTGGTGGGGTACAGGCCGCGCTTGCCCAGTTGCGGCTCGCACAGGCAGGTGGTGCGCCAGGCGCGGTTGTTCTCGATGATGTCCAGGCACCGCGCCAGCGTGGTGAACGAATTGTCCAGACCCGCCGCGGACACCACGGAAAGGTCGTCCAGCGAGGTGTGGTACTCCGGATAATGCCGGTACAGGCTGCGCGCAAAGGGGATGATGGGCAGGTCCACGCCGGGGCTGTTGTACTGGCGCTCGTCGCTGGCCCGGTCCAGAAAGGTGTACCGCTTGAAGTCCGGGTGGTAGGCGCCCAGCACGTGCAGCAGGGCGCGGTCGGACAGCGTGTTGCCGTGGCGCGAAGGCAGGTACGACCAGGCGCGGTCGTCGCCCGTGCAACTCAGCACGAATCCGGCCACCACGTTGCGCTGCATCTCGGCCAGATGTCGGCTGAGATACCAGATGGTGCCGATGGTTTCCGGCACGAACACCAGCAGGTACGACAACTCGCGGTCGCGCTGCATCAGGTGGCGGGCCATGGCCGTTTGCAGCACCGGGCCGGAAAGCTCGTTGTTGGCCATGGAAGGATGGCAGACGTAGGTGGACAGCACCACCGTCTTTTCCGAACGGCCAGGCAGGAACAGGTCGGCGCAGGTCATGTGGCCGGGGGCCAGGGTGGAATCGATCACCACCCGGAACGGGCCGGGACCCAGCGCCTCGCGCTTGTCGTGCGCGATGCAGAAACCCCAGGTGCGCTTGTAGTACGAGGTGACGTAGGGAATGGCGTCCGGCTGTTCGGGCAGCGAATAGAGCCGGGCGTCCAGTTCCTCGCGGGTCACCACGGTGTCCACCGGCTCGGAATAGCCCACCACATGCAGGTTGCTGGCCTTGAAGTCGATCAGCCGGTTGCCCTGCATGTCGGCCACCCAGGCATCGCGAATGTTCCACTCGTCCGGCACGGTCCAGTCGAAACACTGCGTGCCGCTGGGCACCTCGTGCAGGCGCAGGCCCGGCAGCAAATCGCCAAGGTAGTGCAGCGTCTCGCGCACCCCGTCACCGGTAAGGCTCCTGCAAATGGGAAAAAGATCCGCCATCCAGCGGTACATCTCCTGCCCGGGACTCACTGCGTCCATATCCTTACCTTCGGCCCGCGCCGTCAACAGGCGGTGATCCATGCCACCATCCCGCGCCGTCAAAGGCCCCCGCCCTGCATCGCGCCCCGGTGCACTGCGGCAGCATGATGCGGCATGAAAATGTACCGACGCGACGCCCACGGGCAACCCCTTGCCGAATGCGGCGCGCGCCTGCCCGCACTGCGGCTGCGGACACGCCAAACGGGCGCCTCGCACTTGCATGGCGCCATGCAGCCGGGACACAGTCCCCCTGCGGAACGCCCTTCTACTGCACCGTTGAAACGTGTTCAAGCGACAGAAATGCTACGAAACCGACTTCTTGGCACAACACTGCCATGCGACAGGAAAAAATATTCATGCACTACCCATGGATAGGCTTGGCCCACAGCGTTTCCCGAAGCCGTGAAACACACGAGACATGCCCCAAGACTGAAACAGGCGATCCAGGGTCCATCCGCAACGCCCCAGCACTCCGCCAGCCGTGCCACACGCCATGCGGCATGACGACGGCGGCGCGGAATCGCCCTGCTGTCCCTCTGGCGGCAACGCCCGAACCGCGTCCAAAACCCGTACCTGCCGCCATCCCCGCATGTCCGGCCGCACGTACCGGGCGCAAAGCCGCATTCCCGTCGCACGCCCCCTGCGGAAACGACATGCTCCGCGCGGGAATTCATGCACCGCCGCCTTGCCGTAACCGGGTCTCCAGTGTAGGCTGCGTTCCGCCGCGACGACAGGTGTGGCAACGCGGCACACGTAAACACTTTCATCCCTTACGGCCATTCCCCGCATGAAGCACACAAACGTCGAATCCGCCGCCCCCAGACATTCCCCACCGTGGAAAAAGCACCTGCGTTCCTTGGGCAAGGTTGCGGTGTTCGCCGTCTTCTGCGGGGCGGTGTGGCTGCTGTACAACGAAGTCAGCAAATACCACATCGACGAAATCCGCGAGAGCATGCGCCAGATGCCCATGACCAGCATCGTGGCCTCCATGGTGCTGATGGTGTTCAACTATCTGGTGCTGGTGGGGTACGACGCGCTGGCCCTGCGCGCCATCAACAAGCCGCTGTCCCTGACCCGCACCGCCCTTGTCTCGTTCGTGGGCTGCGTGACCAGCTACAATTTCGGGGCGCTGCTGGGCGGCAGTTCGGTGCGCTACCGGTTCTATTCGGCCTGGGGCTTTTCGGTGGTGGACGTGGTGCGCCTGGTGGTCATGCTGGCCATCACCTTCTGGGTGGGTGCGCTTGGCGTGGCCGGGGCCGTGTTCATCATCCAGCCGCTGCCGGTGCCCGAATCGCTGGACATTCCCGTGCGTGACGTGCGCCTGCTGGGCGTGGTGCTGCTGGCGCTGACCATCGGCTACCACATCCTGACCCTGGTGGCGAAGCACCCCATCCGGGTCATGGGCAAGGAATTCGCATTGCCGCCCTTCCGGCTGGCCATCATGCAGACCCTGGTGGCCGGGCTGGATCTGGTGGTGGCGGCGGGCTGCCTGTACGTGCTCATGCCCGCCGACCTCGGGCTGGACTTCATCCAGTTTCTTTCCGTGTACCTGATGGCCGTCGTGGCCGTGGTGCTCAGCCACGTGCCCGGCGGCGCGGGCGTGTTCGAACTGGTCATCCTCAGCCTGTCGCACACCCATTCGCCGCAGACGGTCATTGCCGCGCTGATATGCTTCCGGTTCATCTACTACCTGCTGCCGCTGCTGTTCGCCGCCGTACTGCTGGGCGGGCACGAACTGCACCTGCGCCGCCACGAGGCGGAACGGATGCTGGGCGAGGCGGGTCGCTGGACCGATGCCCTGTCGCACACCCTGATGGCCTACCTGGCCTTTGCCGCCGGGCTGATCCTGCTGTTCTCCAGCGCCATCCCCCTTGCGGCGGACAGCCGCACCGTGCTGGTGGCCAGCGTGCCCCTGTGGGCCATGGAATCGGCCCATTTCATGGGCGGCGTGGCGGGCGTGGGGCTGCTGCTGCTTTCGCGCGGGCTGCAACGCCGCCTGGCGTCGGCCTGGCGGCTGGTGACGGCGCTGGTGGTGCTGGGCATCGCCAGTTGCGTTCTGAAGGGGCTGGACTGGCAGGAAGCCATCCTGCTGGCGTTGGTGCTGGCCTCGCTGTGCGTGACCCGACGGCGCTTTTTCCGCCGCACCTCCCTGCTGCGCGAACGATTTACCGTGCGCTGGATGGTGGCGGTGCTGCTGGTGGTGGGCTGTGCCCTGCTGCTGGGGTTGTTCGTGCACGGACGCGTGCCCTACACCGCCGACCTGTGGTGGACCTTCGCGGCGGACAACGATGCCGCCCGCCTGCTGCGCGCCTTTGGCGGCATTGCCGTGGTGCTGGCGGTGTTCCTGTTGCGACGCCTGGCCTTCCCGCTGCACGGGCGCCTTGGCGAATTCACGGCAGCCCGGCGCGAACGGTTCCGGCGCATCTACCGCGCGGCCCAGCGCATCCGCGAAAATGCCCTGCGCCGCAAAAAGCCCGTCGCTGCCGGACAGCAGAACGACCCGAAGGACACGGACGGCAACTAGCCCTCCGGCCCGCTCCCCAGCCCGTCCCTCGTTCCGGATCAGCCACGAAGACAGGGCGAAGCCGCATGACGGCCTCGCCCTGTCTTTCATGCGCCGCACTCAGGCGGCGCGAACATGCAACGCTCGCCGTCCTAATGAGAGGACAGCAGCACCTCGTCCCGCCCGTCGCGCTCGCGCAGCAGCACGTCCACCTGCTCGTTGCGGCCCGTGTTCACGGTACGGCCCACGTAGTCGGCATGGATGGGCAGTTCGCGGTGCCCCCGGTCCACCAGCACCAGCAGTTCCACGCGGCGCGGCCTGCCGTAGTCCAGCAGCGCCTCCAGCGCGGCGCGGATGGTGCGTCCGGTGAACAGCACGTCGTCCACCAGCAGCACGTCGCGTCCGTCCAGGTCCACGGGAATGTCAGACGGCCCGATGGCGGGCTTGGCGGACAGGGTGGTCCAGTCGTCACGGTACAGGTTGATGTCCAGCGCGCCCGAAGGCAGCGCGCAGCCAAGGCGTTCGGCAATGACGCGACCGAGGCGGACCGCGATGTCGACCCCCCGCCGCTGGATGCCCACAAGCACAAGGCCGGCGCAGTCGCCGTGGCGTTCCAGCACCTGATAGGCCAGGCGCTCCAGCGCCCGGCGCATTTCCTCTTCCGTCAGCAGAATGGTCTGTTCCATCGGGTCCACCCGTTCAGTGGGAATTGGTAGCTATCTTCATTGCTAACCGGTTTCGGGCGGCTTGGCAAACCGTCCACGGCCCGCTTTTGGACCGCGGCAGAGCACTGTTGCGCCCCCCTGTCGGCATCGCATGGCCATTGCGCGGTCACCGCGCGGTCATTCGGTTGGCCTTTTCACCAGTTCTGCGGTAGGGTATGGCCCAACTTCGCCAAAGGCCGCAAGGAAACGGACATGATCACTCTCGAACACGACGCACGGGGCATCCTGGAAGAATACTTTTCGGAAAACCCCCAAAGCCCCATCCGCATCTACGTTTCTCCTCGCGGCAGCAAGGGGCCGCACCTTGTGCTGGGCCCCGACGAACCCACCGAACGCGACCACGTGGTGCAGGTGGACGGCTACACCTTCTGCATCAGCCAGCGGCTGGTCCAGCAGGTGGGCGCCGTGCGCATCCGGGCGCGCAACGCCGGATTCGAAGTGGTTTCCGAACGGCCCCTCAGCGCGCGCACGTCCGACGCATCCTGAGGCTGGCAACCGCCGCACCAGCCACCTGCCGGGCCTGCTGGCACACCCACCCGTGTCACCTCCATGAATCCAATGGGTTGCATTCGCGCAGCCCCTTTTTTGCTGGCGTTGCCACCACTCGGAAGTGCCCGCCACATCCGCAATCCATAGATGCCCGCTATAGCTGCGCGCGTGACGCATTGACAAACACCCTTCGGGTACGTACTTGTTGCTCTCCGTACATCCAACAGTGGAGGACACATGTTCGAAATCACCGAAAACGCCCGCAAAGAGCTTGATGCCTACTTTGCGGACAAGCAGAAGAACCCCATCCGGGTCTACCTTGCCCCCGGCGGCTGAAGCGGTCCCCGGCTGGCCCTGGCTCTGGATGAGCCTAACGATACCGACAAAGTCTTCGAGGAAGGCGGCTATACCTTCTGCGTGAACGCCGAACTTCTGACCATGGCGGAATCCATCCGCATCGACATCAGCTACATGGGATTCTCGGTGGAATCCGGCAAACCGCTGGGCGGCGGCAGCAGCTGCGGCGGCTGCGGCAGCGCCGGCAGTTGCGGTTCGTAACCACCCGGAATCCTGATCATACGCATACGCAACGGCCCTCTTCGGAGGGCCGTTTTCGTTTGCCGCCGGCAAGCTGCCCTGTGGTGCGCCCGGCACGGCTGGCCGTTCTGTGGCGGCGTGGCGGGAACAACCGGAATCCCCCTGTTTTCCACACCTGTCGCACCTGTCGCACTTGACGCGGCGCCGGGTGCCCGGGCATCTTCGCGCATCACGAACGCAGGAACGCCACGGAGCCATCATGACCTTCAAGGAAACCGTCATCCTCGCCATCAAGCTCGCCCATCGGCAGCAGCAGGAACTTGTCGTCGGTCGAGAGGACGGACGCTGGGAGATCGTGCCCATCACCGATGCCCGCTCCGACCAGTTGCGCCCCAGTGTCATCGTGACAGGCGCGGGCCTGAAGTATCCGGAGCACGAAGACCTGTACGCCCGGCTGGTGGCCGAAGGGGCCTGAGCGAAGCTTGACGCGGGTACGGTCGAGCCCCACCCGCCGTTCGCCCCCTTATGCCGTCTGCACCCGCGCCGTCGCCCCAGCGGCCGTGTTCGGCTTCCCCGCCGCCGGTCGCCCACCCCCTGCAAACGCGTGACGGCCCGCGCCCCTTCGGGAGGGACGCGGGCCGTTTTTCGATCAGGTCACCCTGTCGGGGCGCACGGCGTCAGGCCAGTTCATTCCATGACCAAAGCCCTTCGCTAACGCTTCACGTTGGTGGCCACCCACCCCGCAAAGGCATTCATGAACCTGCCGCCGAACTCACGCATGGAGGCGTCGGTCAGGGCGCCATCAGGGCCGAACAGCTTGTCCGCGCCGCCGATGTACGCTTCCGGCTGCTGCAACGGGGGCATGTTCAGGAACACCAGCGACTGGCGCAGGTGATGGTTGGCGCCGAAGCCGCCGATGTTGCCCGGCGACACGCTGACGATGGCCGCGGGTTTGCCGTTCCATACGCTGCTGCCGTACGGGCGCGAGCCCACGTCCAGCGCGTTCTTGATGATGGCCGACATGGAACGGTTGTATTCCGGGGTCAGGAACAGCACGGCGTCCACGCCCTTGATGGCCTTGCGGAAATCGGTCCAGACGGCGGGCGGGGTGCCCTCGTCGTCCAGGTCCTGATTGTACAGGGGCAGGCCGCCCACTTCCACGAATTCGAAACGCAATGCGGGCGGGGCCAACTCCACCAGGGCCCTGGCCATCTTGCGGTTCAGCGAATCCTTGCGCAGGCTGCCCACGATGACGGCGACGGTGAATATGGTGCTCATGGTGTCTCTCCTGTGGTTTCGGGTATCGCCGTGTTCCCGGCGGGCACGCCAGCCGGGTGGAGAAACGACGTTACCGGTAGAATACTACCGGAACGCGGCCGGGGCAATGTTTGCCCGCAATTTTTCACGTATGCGCTCGCACAGTGCAGCAGGCGGGGTGTACGCGCATTCCGCGTGACATCCGGTGCGCAAGCCTGTGCACAATGGCCCGCGCGCAACGCACTCCGGCTCGCAGGCTGATTTCCGCGCCCCCGCTGCCCGCCGCCCCCGCGTCTCCTTCCATCGTTGCCCCCCCGGTCCCCGCCCTGCTCGCCCGCATCATCAGCACACCATGGCGCACGCAAAAGGGGCCGCCCCTTTCGGAACGGCCCCGTCTGACAGGCAAGGCAATGAGGCTGGCGGCTACTTCTTGTGCAGCCAGGGCATCATGCCGCGCAGCTTGCCGCCCACCTTCTCGATCTGGTGGTCGGCCTCGATGCGACGGGTGGCCTTGAAGCCGGGGTACCCGGCCTTGGCCTCGAGGATGAAGTTGCGGGCGAAGGTGCCTTCCTGGATTTCCTGGAGCACCTTCTTCATTTCCTTCTTCGTTTCCTCGTTCACGATGCGGCGGCCGGTGACGTAGTCGCCGTATTCCGCGGTGTCGCTGATGGAGTGGCGCATCTTGGCAAGGCCGCCCTCGTAGATGAGGTCGACGATGAGCTTCACTTCATGCAGGCACTCGAAGTAGGCGATTTCGGGCTGGTAGCCCGCTTCGACCAGGGTTTCGAAACCGGCCTTGATGAGCGACGAAAGACCGCCGCACAGCACCGCCTGTTCGCCGAACAGGTCGGTCTCGGTTTCTTCCTTGAAGGTGGTTTCGATGACGCCGGAACGCGCACCACCAACGCCCTTGGCATACGCCAGAGCCTTCTCCATGGCCTTGCCGGTCGCATCTTGGTGGATGGCGACGAGGCAGGGGACGCCGCCCCCCTCGGTGTAGGTGCGGCGAACGAGATGGCCCGGCCCCTTGGGGGCGATCATGAAGACGTCGACGTCCTTCGGGGGCTCGATCTGGCCGAAGTGGATGTTGAACCCGTGGGCGAACAGCAGCGCGTCGCCCGGCTTCAGGTTCGGCTTGATTTCCGCTTCGTAGATCGCGGCCTGTACCTGGTCGGGGAGTAGGATCATGATGAGGTCGGCCTTGGCTGCGGCCTCGGCCACGGGTAGCGGCGCAAAGCCGTGTTCCTTGGCGAGTTCGTAGTTGGCCCCGCCGGGACGCTGCCCGACAACGACGTTGATCCCGGAGTCGCGCAGGTTCTGAGCGTGCGCGTGGCCCTGGCTGCCGTAGCCGATGATGGCCACGGTCTTGTCCTTCAGGACCTCCAGTGTCGCATCCTGTTCGTAATAGACCTTCATCATCTACTCCCTGCCGCACACGGGTGCGGCGTCCTCGAATGACGGTTGCGGTGTATGAAGACCCCGCCCGGAACCGGGAGTGTCCCCGGCACCCTTGCGGGTTTGCCACCGTAAGCAGCGAAAGCGCTGCCGCAATGGACTGCGTTACCGGATTCGGCGGCGGAAGGCTACCCCTTGGGGGGGGCCGAAACGCGACAGGCTGAATATTTGTTCAATCAGCCGCGCGTTTTCCCTGCCGTGCAGGACGCGCGGCGAAAGGCGTTGTTCGCCCGCCGCCGCGCGTGAATATCCCGAAACGATCCGGCCGGGGGTGCCGTGAACCGGCACCGGCAGAGACTACGCGTTCTCGGGCTGCATGGACCGCCGCATGGCCACGGTGCCGGTGCGGGCGATTTCCTTGATGCCGAAACGCGTCAGCAGGCTGAGGATGGCCTGGATCTTGCCATGGTCGCCGGTGGCTTCCAGGGTCAGGTCGTTCAGGCTCACGTCCACCACCTTGCAGCGGAAGATGTCGGCAATGCGCAGCACCTCGGCCCGGCGGGCGTCGTCGGCCTGCACCTTGACCATCACCATCTCGCGCTCCACGGCGGAAACGTCGATGAAGTCCACCACCTTGATCACCGTCACCAGCTTGCGCAGCTGCTTGACGATCTGCTCGATGATCTGCTCCTCGCCGCTGGTGGTGATGGTCATGAGCGAAACGCCCTCTTCCAGCGTGGGGGCCACGTTCAGCGACTCGATGTTGAAGCCTCGTCCGCTGAACAGCCCCGCCACCCGGGACAGCACGCCCGGTTCGTTCTCCACGAGAACGGAAAGCACATGTCGCATGGGCTGCCCTCCCTAGACCAGCAGCATTTCGTCCAGGGCCGCGCCAGCGGGCACCATGGGGTACACGTTCTCCTCGCGTTCCACCCGCACGTCGATGACGGCGGTATGGGGCGAGGCGAAGGCCGCGCGCAGCGTGGATTCCAGCTCGCCCGCCTCGGTTATGCGGTAGCCTTCGGCCCCGTAGGCCTCGGCCAGCTTCACGAAGTCGGGCTGCGCCTCCATGCAGGTGGAGCAGTAGTTGCGCTGGTAGAACAGTTCCTGCCACTGGCGTACCATGCCGAGGTAGCCGTTGTTCAGGATGACGATCTTGATGGGCAGCTTGTTGCAGACGGCGGTGGCCAGTTCCTGGATGTTCATCTGTATGGAACCGTCGCCCGCCATGTCGATGACCAGCTTGTCCGGAAAGGCGAACTGCGCGCCGATGGCGGCCGGAAAGCCGTAGCCCATGGTGCCGAGCCCGCCGGAGGTAAGCAGCGTGCGCGGTTTGCGGAAGGTGAAGAACTGGGCCGTCCACATCTGGTTCTGGCCCACCTCGGTGGTGACGATGGCGTCGCCGCGGGTGATGGAGAAGATGGTTTCCACCACCTGCTGCGGCTTGATGGAACCGTTCTTCACGTAGGTCAGGGGCTGTTCGGTGCGCCAGGCGGAAACCTGGGCCAGCCACGGCTCGTGCGCCGTTGCCCAGTCCTTTTCGGCAAGGCGGGTGGTGGCTATCTCGCGGATGCCCGCCAGCGCCTTGCGGCAGTCGCCCACCACGGGAATGTCCACCTGCACGTTCTTGCGGATGGACGTGGGGTCGATATCTATGTGGATGATGCGCGCGCCAGAGGCAAACGCGGAAAGGCGCCCGGTCACCCGGTCGTCGAAGCGTGCTCCCACGGCCACGATGCAGTCGGCGTTGTTCACGGCCTTGTTGCCCGCGTAGGTGCCGTGCATGCCGATCATGCCCAGCCACAGCGGGTCGTCGCCCGGAAAGGCGCCAAGGCCCATCAGGGTGGAGGTTACCGGAATGCTCAGGGTGCGGGCCAGCCAGCCAAGTTCCTCGCTGGCGTCGGACATGACCACGCCGCCCCCCGCGAAGAACAGCGGGCGCTTGGCCTCGATGAGGGCCTCCACCGCGCGGCGAAGTTGGTTCAGGTTGGGCCGGTAGGTGGGGTTGTAGCTGCGCAGCTTGACGTCTTCGGGCCAGACGAATTCGGTCTTCGCCTGCATGACGTCCTTGGGCAGGTCGACAAGAACGGGACCCGGCCTGCCGGAGCGGGCCAGATAAAAGGCCTGTCGCAGCACGCGGGCAAGGTCGCGCACGTCCTTCACCAGATAGTTGTGCTTGGTGCACGGGCGGGTGATGCCGACGATGTCCACTTCCTGGAAGGCGTCGTTGCCGATGAGGGGGGTGGGTACCTGCCCCGTCAGCACGACCATGGGAATGGAGTCGGCATAGGCCGTGGCGATGCCGGTCACGGTATTGGTGGCGCCCGGTCCGGAAGTGACCAGACAGACGCCCACCTTGCCCGACGCGCGGGCAAAACCGTCGGCGGCGTGCACCGCCGCCTGTTCGTGCCGGACCAATATGTGCCGGACCTCGTGCCGGGGCAGTTCGTCATAAATATCTATGACGGCCCCGCCGGGATAGCCGAACAGTATGTCCACGCCTTCCCGCTTGAGGCATTCCAGCAGAATCCGGGCCCCGTTCAGTTCCATCTAGCCCTCCAAGGCGCGGTACCGGTCCAGTATGGCGTGGAGCCGGGTCTTTCCGTCGAGTTTCTGTTTCTTCAGTTCCTTGGCCTGCTTTTCCTCAGCGGGGGTCAGGAACGACTTGGATTCGATCTTCTCCAACTGTTTCTCGAACAGAATATGCTCGTCCCATAGCGCCTTCAGTTCGGGGTCCGTGGCGGCGTACTTTTCGATGAGCGCGTTGTCTTTCGGTTCCATGGAACTTTCTCCTCTGGCGTTGAGGGTTGCTATTTCCCACATGTGCCAAGCAGGCCCCAGCTGGGCTCCACATCCGATTCGACGATCAATTTCTTCAACCGGCTCGTGTGGCCGGATACCAGGCGCACGCGGTTGCGGCGCATTCCCAGCGCGGAGGCCACGAATTCCTCCAGCGCCTTGTTGGCCTTGTTGTCCACCGCCGGTGCGGCCAGGCGCACCTTCAGCCTTCCGTCAGCCGTGCCCTCGCAGGCGCTCTTGCGCGCGCCGGGCACCGCCCGCACCAGCACCGCCCATTGCCCTTCCCCGGCAGGGGCCGCCCATTCGGGGCGGACGGGATCAGGCCGGCCCACCCTTCTGACGCCCGGCAATGCGCGCCGCGGCGGCCTCCAGCTCCTCGTCGTCCTCGCGGGCCATGTCCAGCATGCGCAGGTGCTGCTGCACCACGGAGCGCACCTTCATTTCGAACTGCGCCTTGACCTTGCGGGCCTCGGCTATGTCCTCCTGAATGCGCGCAAGGCGGAGCTGCCCCTGATTGATGAGGTTCTCCGCCTTGGAATGGGCAGCGTCGATGATCAGCTGCGCCTCCCTCTGGGCACTTGCCTTGAGGTCGGCGGTAACCCTTTGGGTGGTCATCAACGTGTCTCGCAACGTCGATTCCCGCTCCCTGAATTCTGCCAGGCGTTCTTCAAGCCGCGCCACCTGCCCGGCCAGCGCGGCCTTTTCCTCGCTCAGCCGGCCGATGGCATCCGCGGCCTCCTGCATCATCCTGTCCACCTCATCGGTGGTGTAGCCTCGCAGGGACTTGGAAAAGCTGTGGTTCAGCAGATCTATGCGGCTCACGGACATGTGACGCCCCTATCGCATGGTGACGGCGAACTGGTACAACGACTGGACAAGCACGGCGCTGATGAACTGGATGGCCAGCAGCACCACCACCGGGGACAGGTCCAGCCCCCCCAGGTAGGTGAACGGAATCCACTTGCGAACCCGGTAGAACACCGGTTCCGTCAGGTTGCGCAGAATGCGCACGATGGGATTGTAGGGATCCGGGTTGACCCACGAGAGAACCGCCGAAACGATGACGATCCAGAAATACAGGTTCAGCACGGCATCCAGCACGCGCGCCACGCCGAAAATGAGATTCGAGAAAACGAACATGAACCCTCCGGTTAAGCGCACCCCGGAATTGGGGGGCGACCGTAACACCGATACTTCCACTTACCCGCCACAAGAATCAAGCAAAAAGTGGTTACTCCTGCACCGGGCGCACGGCCCTGCCCCCCGGATGTCCCCACTCAATGCCCGCCGCTTGCCCGCCAGATGCGCGCCCCATGCCCACCTGACGACGCCGAGTTGCCCGCCTGTGGCGTACCGGGCACGCGCCAGCTGCCAACCGGTCGTTAGCGGTGGAAACAACCGAACGCGGCGCCTTGCAGCGTCTTGCCCGCGCCCTGCCCCCCGTCCAGTTGCCCGTCCTGCTCGTGCCTGGCGTATTCCGCCAGTACCCGGCGCAGCGCCCAGAAGTCGTCCAGATGCAGCCGCGCGGAAAGTGAAGGGCTGCGGTACGCCCAGAAGCACACCCCCGCCATGCGGGCGGTTTCCTCGTCGGCGATGGTGTCGCCCATGAAGGCCACCTCGTCGCGGGCAAGGCCCCAGGCGTCCAGGGTGGCGCAGATGCCTTCCGGGTGGGGTTTGGCCCGCACGCGCGACGCCGTCATGACCGGAAAGAACAGCTCGGTCATGCCGAAGTGGTCGAGCACGTATTCCATGGTGGTGGTGCGGTTGGTGCAGATGCCCCGGTGAAAGCCCGCATCGCGCAGCCAGCGCAACAGTTCCATCAGGCCCGGCTCCGGCTCCAGCAGGGGCAGGATGTCGCGCCGGTAGACGATGCGCTTGCGCGCCTCCGGCAGCCCGGGCATGAGCGCGGGCGGGACGATGCGCGCCAGCGATTGCCCCACCGAGGCCATGTGGGTGTAGTCCTCGTCCTGTGGCGACATGGGCGGCTGGCCCAGCGCGCCAAGGATGAGGTTGTAGTACTGGATGTTGGACGCACGCGAGTCGAACAGCACGCCGTCGCAATCGAAGATGATGCCCTTGAGGCCCTTGGGGAACAGCTGCTGAAGGCGATGAACCGTTGGATACACGATGACTCCGAAGGAAAGGCTGGCGTCACAACATCATGCCCCGATGCCGCCGCCCTGAGGTACTATGGTGAAGCGGCGACAAGCACAGACCCTTGGTCAGTCTCCCAAGGTGCCGCTACAATGTATTCCCAAAAGTTTTGGGGGATGGGGGTACGGGGGAAGGAGACCTTTTTACGCGTTGCGGTCCCCATCCGTAAGGTTCGCAAGCTCACCTAACGGCTGGGGCAAAAGGTCCCTTCCCCCGATTACTCTTCACATTTTCTCAAAAATCATCTTGCACACTTGCCGCAACAGACCACGTCGAACACGCGGTCCAGCCAGGGACGCGCGGCGTCGGGTCCGGGGCGGCCCGCCACCTGCCACAGGGGCAGGCGGGCGTGCACAACCAGCCTGGCCACCTTGTCGCCCCAGGCGGGGCACAGGCTGGCGGCCTGCTCGGCGGTGACGGGGGCAAAGGCGGCGCCGCCGTCACGCAGGGTGGCGGAAATCTCGGCGTCGCAGGTGAACAGCACCGCGCCGTCGGGCAGGAAGGGGCCCATGTTCTCCACGATGATCCGCCACGAGGGGCCGATGATGTCCGCGCCGCTGCCGGGCAGCATGGCGGAATACGGGTCGAGGGCGGGCATCTCGCGCAGTTCCTCGTCCGTTTCCACTCCCAGGATGTCGGCCAGGCTTTCGCGGCTGCGCGAAAACTTTTCCTTCAGGGCATCCAGTTCGCGCACGCGCTCTTCCAGATGCCAGGCCAGGATCAGGGTCTTCTGCGCGGCGATGCGCCGGTTGCGGTCCTCCTGGGCCGGGTCCCCTGAAGCGGGCCCGCCGCCCGTCCCGTCCTTCTCGTGCGGCCCACCGGAGGCAAAATTCTCCAGCGCGGCCAGTTCGGAGCGGCCCAGGGAAAACGGGGCCTCGTCGTGCGCGCTTTCCAGCGCGGCCACCATGGCGGCCAGGTCGCCGTGCGGGCCGGACCCCACGTTCATGCCGAAGTCCAGCAGTTCGGCCAGACAGGCGCGCGCCTCCGCCTCGGACAGGGGAAGCAGGGGTGACCGCCACGGGGCGGCGGTGTGGTTTGCGGTGGCCTGCGGCGCGCCACCGGCCACCGAAGGGGCGGCGGGCAGCCCGGCGGACAGAAACTCCACGCCCTCGGGCAGACAGGCGGGGGCCAGTTCACGGTGCAGCAGCGGAATGTAGAGCACGGGATGTTCGGAAGCGTTGTGCATGGTCACCATCGGTAAGGGCTTGAAGTCTGTGGAACCGCGTGAACGGGGAACAGGCGCCGGGCGCCATGGCCGTTCACGCCCCCTGGAACCGTTCGCAGATGCCGTCGCAACTGGGCAGCAGCAGCACGCACACCCCCTCGCGGAAGTGGGTGCAGTCCAGCCAGTCCGTCTCGTCGCCGCACCCGCCGCCCGTACAGGACGGACAACGCGCGGGCGGGGTGTAGTCGGCGCACAGTCCGCCGGGCGGCGGCATGGTGGCCAGGCGGCGCTCCCACAGCGCCGTCGCCTGCTCCGACGACAGGTCGAACGTTTCCGCCTGCTCGAGGAAATGGTCGTAGGCGCGGACGATGCGCTGTTCCTCGCCGCAGCGCCAGTCCTCGTTCAGGCCGGGGTTCATGGACTCGTCCACGGCGCAGTGCCCGGCCTCGTGAAAGCGGCAATTGATGCCGGGCAGCCGCACGATGCGGCCCCGCCCGCCCGCGGCGGGAGAGCCTGCGGAGAGGCCCGGTGCGGCGGCAGTCCCCGTGCGCTCGGGGGTCTTCCCCCCGTTGCCGGGTTTCTCGCCGTTCTTCTCGAAGGTCATGCCGTCTCCAGCGCATGGGGCCAGAAGGCCATGCCGCCGTCCAGCACGTAAAGGTCGGTGGCCCCCAGGCCGCCCAGCATGCAGGCCACGCTCCAGGCAGCATCGGAGGTGGCCGCCACCAGCACGATGGGGGTGAAGCGCGGCACCTCGTCCTGCAACCGCTTGCGCAACTGGGTGTGCGGGATGTTGTACGCGCCGGGCACGTGGCCCGCGCGCCAGTCGGGCGCGCTGCGCAGGTCCAGGGTGAAGAATTCGGCCCCGGCCTCGCGCGAGGCGATGAATTCGTCCGAGGTGATGCCGAAGTAGCGGCCCGCCAACTTGTTGGACAGCACGGCAGCCGCGCGACGCAGCAGTTCACCGGCCCCGCCGGGCAGTTCCGCCTGGGCCAGGTCGGCCACGCGCATGCCCGC
>NZ_VRYY01000297.1 GCF_015731765.1 Nitratidesulfovibrio oxamicus | reverse complement strand
GGGCCCTGCGCGCCCCGCGCGCGGCGAGACCGCATCCGGCCCGCATCCGGCCCGCGTCCGGTTCGCATCCGGTTCGCGTCCGGTTCGCGTCCGCCTGCCCACGCCTGTTTGCACACGGTTTCCACGGCACCCATATGAAGAAAGGCATCCTTCTCGCCGCGTTCGGTTCAGGAACCCCGCAGGGGCAGTCCACCCTCCGTCTGTTCGACGAACGGGTGCGCGCGCTGTTTCCCGGCGTGCCGGTGCGCTGGGCGTTCACCTCGGTGGTCATGCGCAACCGGCTGGCGGCCGCGCGCAAGAAGACCGATTCCGTCCAGAAGGCCCTGCGCAAGATGTGGTTCGAAAAGTACACCCATGTGGCCGTGCAGTCGCTGCATTCCATTCCCGGCGCGGAATATGCCGACCTGCTGGCCGACGTGGAGGAGATGCGCGCGACGGCAGGCAGGAAGGAAGGCTTTATGCGGGCCACCGTGGGCGCCCCCCTGCTGGATTCCGACGACGACATCCGCCGCGCCGCCGCCGCGCTGCTGACCCACCTGCCGCCGGAACGCATCCCCGGCGACGCCTGCGTGTTCATGGGGCACGGCACCTGGCACGAGGGCGAATCCCGCTACGGGGTGCTGTCCGCCCAGGTGCGCGAGCGCGACCCGCTGGTGCACATCGGCACCATGGACGGCGACTGCACCATCGACGACATCCTGCCCCGCCTTGCGGAGGACGGGGTGCGCCGGGTGTGGCTGCTGCCGCTGCTTTCCGTGGTGGGGCGGCACGCCGTGCAGGACATGGCCGGTGATGCGCCGGATTCGTGGCGGTCGCGCATCGTGGCGGCGGGCATGGAATGCGTGCCCGTGTTGCGCGGCACGGCGGAATACGGTGGCTTCGTGGACATCTGGCTGGATCATCTGGGCGTGGCCTTGCGCGCGCTGGACGCCGACGAGGACGGAGAAGCGGACGGAGACGTCTCTGGGGCCGGGGACGCGGCGTTCCGATAATCCCCCGCCGCCCAGGGCGCCTTCGGTGACCGACACACGACGCCGCAGTTCCGCAGCCATCCGGCATCCGGATTTGCCTGACGCGCCTGACGCGCCTGGTACCACAGATTCGCCTGCCCCTGATTAGTCCGACGCCTCGGGTTCTCCCGACACGCCACGCGTGGTGCGAGCCGGAACATGCCCCGCCGCCGGGTTTTCTTCCCTTGCGTTTCCGCGCGCTGCTTCCCTTTCCGCCCGTTCCCGCCTATCGTTCCCGGTCCGGTTCCCCCGCCCGCGCTGGCGTTCGGGGGTAAAATCGGCTACAACGCCACGGAACGACACCATTTTGCAGAACACCGGAGTATTCATGATGTTCCGTTGTCCCAGCCGCCCCGCGTGCGGCCACGGGGCGGTTCCGTCCCCCCGCCAGATAACGCTCCACAGGATGTCCTCCAACGTCGCCTCGGGGGCGCTTGCATCGTCGTGGCGGCTCCTTTGCGGCCTTGCCGTCGTGCTCGCCGTGCTGTGCCAGGCCGTGCCGGGCCATGCCCGCCGCGTGGAGGCCGTGTGGGGTGAAGGGCAGGTTTCCAAGACCCGTGCCCAGGCACAGGGCGAAGCCTTTACCAACGCCGTCACCGACGAGGCCCTGGACATCCTGCGCGCGCCACTTTCCGAGGCGCGCCGCGCCGCGTTGCGCGAGTACCTGTCCACCGTCACCGGCGAGGTGGTGCGCGGCTACAGCGAACTGGGCATGACCCCGGTGCAGGGCGGCACCCGCCTTGCCGTGGATGTGGACGTGAACCGCGACATGGTCAAGGAGCGCCTGCGTCAGGTGGGCGCCTATTACACCGCCGAAGAGTCCGTGCCCATGGTCTTGCAGCTTTCCGGCGCATCGCCGGAGGTGGCGGAGCGGGTGAGCAGGCTGCAACTGCTGTACGGCGTGGAACAGCGCGCCGGAGCTTCGGTGCGGGTGGCCCTGCGCCCCCAGAATCCCCAGGGCAAGGGCTGGTACGGCACGCTGGACGCGCCGGAGGGGTCCACTTCCGCGGATGGGGCCAGCGTGGACGACGTGTGGCGCGGGCTGTGGGCGTGGTATTTCTCGCACCGCCAGGTGGCCGGGGCGGCGGCGGGCCAGCAGGCCGTGCTGCGGGTTTCCGGCTGGCACACCGCCGACAGCGTCGAATCCTTCGACCGGGCCCTGCACGACTGGGACCGCGCCCTGCAAAGCGCGCAGTTGCAGGACGTGACCATGCGGCCCGGCGGGCTGGTGGCCACGTGGAAGCTGGTGCTTGTGAACCGGATGGAACTGGACCGGCGCCTGGACGAATATCTTGCACCGCGCAAGTTGACGCGGGAAGTCCTGCCGTAACGCCAAAACGAAGAAACCCGGCGGGCATGCCGCGCCGGGTTTCGAAAGATGTCGGCCGGGTGCGTGGCCCGGTTATGCCTGCTTGTCGTCTTTGTCGGTCTTGTCGTTCTTCTTGCCTGGAGTGATGTCGATTTCATCGGGCTCGTTGGTGGCCCGCTTGAAGTTCCGGATGGCACGCCCGAGTCCGCCGCCGATTTCGGGCAGCTTGTTGGCCCCGAATACCAGCAGGACCAGAACGAGAACGACCAACAATTCCTGAATGCCGATGCCGAACATATGCATGCCTCCGTTAGTGATGCCATGCATATACACATCGGGTACACCCCGGTCAAGGCGCGCAACGCCGGGGGATGGCCTGTGTTCCAAGGTGGTTGCGCACACTTCAATGAATGGAGCGATACATGCGACGCATCGTTGTCATAGGTTCTGGTGTGGGGGCGGGCAAGCTTGCCGCGCGCGTCAAGCGGCTGCTGCCGGGGTGCGAGGTGAACATGGTCATGCCCGAGGCGGCCGCCGAAGGCAGCGGCCCGTTTTCCGCGTGTCTGGCGGGGCGGCGCGCCTCGCGCGTGCTGCTGGCCGCCCGCGAAGTGGGCGTGCTGGATGCCTCCGAACTTTCCGTCGATCTGGACGCCAGCACCGTCATCACCGGTTCCAGCCGGGGGCGGCTGGCCGTGCGGTATGATCAGCTGGCCATGGAAATAGACGCCACCCCGCGCATTCCCCGCGCACTGCGCGGCGCGTCCAACGTGTTCGCCTGGCCCAGCGCCGACGCCACGGGCCTTGACGGGCTGCTGGCGGAGCGCGTGGCCGTCGGTGCCTGCCG
>NZ_VRYY01000296.1 GCF_015731765.1 Nitratidesulfovibrio oxamicus | reverse complement strand
GGCCGCGCCCCCCTGCCCGGCCCGCCGCCGCGTGCGTTCCGCGCACATTTTCGCACCACGCAGGTCCGCTTCATCCGCAGGCCTGCGTGGCGCCGCATGGAACGGCATGCCGCACCCCCCGTACCTGCGCTGCGCCAACGCAGCCGGTTGGCAGCATCCGCCTCTCCGGCCCCTCCCGTCCAATCCAGCCAATCCGGCATGCCCGGCATTGGCGCTCCTTCCGTCCGCACCGGGTTGCGCTTGACCGCGAAACCGCCTATGCACCTGCCGTTCGCGCCCAGCCGCGCGCCACGCAACCCACCGCAGCGAGGCACCATGGCCGCTCCCGACGCCAAGAAGCTCAAGAAACGCATCGCCGAAATCCGCCGCCGCAAGGCCGAGCGGGCAATGGATCCCTTTTCGCAGCTCATCCACGACTTCTGCCGCCCGTTGCTGGCCGTGGCCGAGGAACTGAGCGGCCCGGAAAACGCCGTGAGCCTGGGCGTGTTCGCGTGGAACGCGGCCTTTCTGCCCGATGAACGCTGGCAGGCCAACCTGCGCCTGTCGCTGGTGCGCTTCGACCTGACGGACGACGCGCAAGAGGCGCTGGAAGGCATCGTGGAGGAAATGATCCGCCAGAAACGGCTGATGTTCCCGGACGACCGCCGGGTGGTGACCCGCTTCGACGTTACGGCGCGGGACGGCAAGGTGTTCGTGGAGGCGGCGCAGCGCACCGCCACCAAGGAACTGATGCCCCACCTGCGCCCGGAATACGCGGTGACCGCGCCCGGTGCGGACAATGCCGCGGATGCCATCGCCAATGACGACGGGGCCGACTGCGCAGGTTGCCCGTCTTCAGGGGCTGGCGGATGCCCGTCTGCCAGAGTCGGCGCGGCATGCCCCTCCTCCATGCAGCCGGGTTCCCTGCTGCCGGGACAGAGCGCGCCCCCGGCCACCACGAAAGACGCTCCCGCAGCTTCCCCGGCAGGCGATACCGCCGACGGCAAGGGCTAGCCGCGCCCATTCGGGAAAACCTGCGGGGACTGGAGGAAGATGCGGGTGGCCATCGGCCCCGTCTTTCGGCGTACCCGTTCCGGACCGGCTTCCACACCGTGAACCGGCACGCCCAGCGCATCCCCTGCCTGACCGCAGCGCGCCCTATCCCCCCTGCCCGCCCATCCCGCGCGCGGCCTCGTCACGCACCACCTCGTTTGGCTCATCACCTGCCGCAAGGCGGTGCAGCACCCTCAGGTTGCGGCGGTCCTCTGCCAGATCCTTGCCCTTGTGCGTTTCCAGCACCATGGGGTGTCCGGCAAAGCGCGGGTCGCGCACCAGCCGGGCAAACCCGGCGGCCCCCACGTGACCCAGCCCGATGTGCGCGTGCCGGTCACTGCGCGCGCCGCACGGCGTGGCGCTGTCATTGACGTGGAACAGCCGCACCTGCACAAGGCTCACCGCGCCATCCACCGCCGCCATCAGCCGCGTGTAGCCTTGATCCGTGGCCAGGTCGTATCCGGCGGCGCAGGCGTGGGCAGTGTCGATGCACACCCCCAGCCGCTCGCGGGCCGGGCAGGCATCCATGATGCGCCCAAGGTCCGCCACGTCGCCCCCGAGGCAGGTGCCCTGTCCGGCGGTATTCTCCAGCAGCACGCCCACGCCATCGGCATGGGGATGCAGGCGCCCCGCCGCGTCGAAGGCTGCTGCAAGCCGCTCGGCCATACGGCGCACGCCGCGTTCCACGCCCTGTCCGCCGCCGCCCTCCAGATGCGCGCCGGGATGCAGCACCACCCACGGGATGCCCAGCAGGCCGCACCGCCCGATCTCTGCGGCCAGCCCGCGCACCGAGCGTGCTCCGGCGTCCTCGTCGGGCGAGGCGAGGTTGAACAGGTACGAGGCGTGCGAGGCCACGAATCCTCCGCCCCAGGCGGCCACGGCGGCACGAAAGCGTGCGGCGTCGCCATCCGAAGGGCAAGGCACCTCCCACCGCCGCTGGTTGGCGGTGAACACCTGCAAGGCCTGCGCCCCCACCGCCACGGCGTGGTCCACCGCACGCCAGAGCCCCCCGGCCACGGACATGTGCGCTCCGAACAACGGCATTGGTCATTACCCCGTATCAGTGAAGGTTGTCCGCAATAGCACTGGGCGTGACGCGCCCGCTCCGCCATATTGCCGTCCCGTGCCGGTTCGCCTCATCCCGTGCAGCTTCGCGCATACGTGCCGTTGCGTGCGTGCACGCCATACCATCGCGGGGCGGCAAACCCCCATGGCGCATGGACCCCCCACCTGCATGGCGGCACGATCCACGCACCGAGCATGGAGCCCCTACCACATTCCCTACCAACAGATTTAGCGTTCCGCCCAATATCGCACAGTGCATGAGCGTGCTAGACAGGCATCATCGAAGGAAGCCGCGAACCGCGAGCACCTTCCCGAACATGCCCCCGGAACAGCCCCCGGAGACGGTACCCCCGCTTCTGCCACCGTCTCCGGGGGCACTTTATTGCCCGCCGCGCGGCAACATGACGCCGCCTTGGGCGGCCGGGCATCACCCCCGGTAGCCGAACAGCAGGCGCAGCAGCCTGCGCGCCCCGGCGGAAAACAGCACCCGCGACACCAGGTTGCCCGCCGCGCGGGCCGAAATCTCGCCCAGCGTGGGATAGGGATGCACGGCCCCGGCCAGCGCGGAAAGGCGCACCCCGCCGCCCAGCACCGCCACCCATTCGTTCAGCACCTCGCCCGCGTGAGGCCCCACGGCCTGTACGCCCAGCACCTTGTTGCCACCCTTGCGCAGCACCAGCTTCAGGCGGCCTTCGGGCGTGCCCTCGGCCAGAGCCCGGTCGTTGGCGGCAAAGGACTCCACATGCACGTCAACGGGCAGACCGCGTTCGGCGGCCATGCGCTCGTTGCACCCCACGGACGCCAACTCCGGGTCGGTGAAGGTGCACCACGGCATGCGCGCATGGTCCGCCCGGCGCGGCAGGCGCAACACCGCATTGGCCACCACCACCCCGGCCTCGTGCCCTGCCGCGTGGGTGAACTGCCAGTCTCCGGTCACGTCGCCAGCCGCGAAAATGTGCAGCTGGCTGGTGCGCATGCGCCGGTCCACGGTGATGCCGCCGTGCTTGCCGGTGACCACGCCCGCCGCCGCAAGGTCCAGCCCGGCGGTTTCCGGCGTTCGGCCCAGGGCCGCCAGCAACCGGTCCGCCCGGACC
>NZ_VRYY01000295.1 GCF_015731765.1 Nitratidesulfovibrio oxamicus | reverse complement strand
CGCAGGGGAACGGGGTGCGCATCAACGCCGTGCTGCCGAACAGCCCCGCCGCGCGGCTGGGGCTGGCCCCCGGCGACGTGGTGCGCCAGGTGGGCAGCGTGCGCGTGGGAGATAGCCGCGACTTTGCCCAGGCGTTTGCGCGGTACCGGCTGGCGGGCAAGGTGACCCTGCTCATCCAGCGCGGCGGCAAGGGGTATTACGTGTCGCTGGCGGTATAAGGCGCCCGCCGAGAGTTGCCCGCTGACGGAAAAAGCCCGGTTGCGAAACAGCCCTGAGGGGTTGGCGATTTCCGACAGTCACGATTCCCGTGTCCCGCACCGATGAGAATTTGCCTCAAAGCTTGACACCCCGGTTGCCGACAGCTATCTGCAATTTCGATGGTAAGCCGTCAAACCCTGTCGTGACGCGGTTTTTCTGCAATCACGACAGGGAATTGTTCCCCAAAAGCCGACTACGTCGTCGGCCGAAAAACATGCCTGGAGGATGACATGGGTTGGACTGTTACTGTTGACGCCGATAAGTGTACCGGCGACGGCGAATGCGTGGACGTGTGCCCCGTCGAAGTTTACGAACTGCAGGACGGCAAGGCTGTTCCCGTGAACGAAGAAGAATGCCTGGGCTGTGAATCCTGCGTGGAAGTCTGCGAAGCCGGCGCGATCACCGTCGAAGAGAACTAATCGCCGCCTTTCCGGATTTGCTGCACGTCATGCCGCCGGACGACGTTTGCGCCGTCCGGCGGCATTTGGCGCATCAAGGGGAGACTCCGAGGCCGGTTTCACGCGGCCTGCAGGCCGCGAAGGGGACAGGCCCAGCCCGCGCAACGCCCCGCGCCGCGGATTCAGCCTCTTGACCGAAACGGGGCCTTCCCGTTGCGTGTCGCCCGCACGCATCGCGTTTTCCCGCACATCCGCACGCCCGCGCGGGAGCCGCGCGACCCTCCGTCCGCATGCCGTTCCGGCACACCGTGCCGCAGGGCGGCCGACGGCGGCAACCTTGGGGTGTGCATTCCGGCCACAGAACGACCGAGTCCGCCCAGCGCCCGATACGCCAACCTGTCGGGCCATCGAATGATGGCCGCGCATGCGCGGCCCCCAAGGAGCAGAATGGATGACCGTGGACCTGACGGAAATCTTCGCCAAATATGAACGACTGGTGGCGGAAGCCGATGCGCTGTTCGAGCGCGTGCGTTCGCAGCACGCCGACTGCGTGACCTGCGGCCTTGGTTGCAGCGATTGCTGCCACGCCCTGTTCGACCTTGGCCTGGTGGAGGCCATGTACCTGAACCAGCGCTTTGCCGAGGCCTTCGGTTTCGGCGCGGAGCGTTCCGCCATCCTCGAACGGGCCGACGCGGCAGACCGCCACGCCGTGCGCCTGAAGCGCCGCCTGTACAAGGAATCACTGACCGGACGCGATTCCGCCGAACTGCTGGCCGAGGTGGCGCGCGAGCGCATCCGCTGCCCCCTGCTGGGCGACGACGACACCTGCGCCATGTACGCCCACCGGCCCATCACCTGCCGCCTGTACGGCATTCCCACCGCCATCGGCGGCGTGGCCCACACCTGTGGCCGCACAGGCTTCGCCCCCGGCGGGCGCTATCCCACCGTGGCGCTGGACAAGATCCACGAGCGCCTGGCGGGCCTCAGCCACGAAATCCTGGTGGCCGTGCAGTCGCGCTACCGCGAACTGGACCAGGTGTACGTGCCGGTGTCCATGGCGCTGATCACCAGGTACGACAACACCTACCTTGGCATCGGCCCGGTGAAGAAGGAGAGCTGAGCATGGTCAACATCTCGGGCTCCATGTTTCGCGACAGCACCACGCGCGAACTGACACCGGACGAGGAAGTCCAGAAGCGCGCCATCTGGGATGCCATGTCCCCGCGGCGGCGCAAGTACGTGGAACGCATCGGCTACGAGAACTGGGATCCTTTCCAGAAGCCCAACGACCCGCTGGACACGCGTCAGGACATCACCAAGCGCACCACCCAGCAGCTTGTGCGCGAATTTCTGCAGACGGCCAACAAGAAGGACTACACCAACGAATACGGTCGAGGCGCGCTTGAAACCGCCCTCGGCATCGTCAACAAGGACGAAAAGTACCGCGGCGTGTTCGATTTTTGCGTGTGGTACTACAATATTCTGATCAAGGAGGGTCACGTCGATGAAGGATAAGTACGATGACATTGACGAGTACATCGCCGACCTGCGGGCCGAAATAGAAAAAAGCGAGAACTGCGCCAACCATCACTACAACCTTGGCGTGGCCCTGCTGCACAAGCGCGACTTCGTGGCGGCCGAAGAGTCGTTCCTGAGCGCCGTGCGCAACTCGCCCCGCCTGGCCGAAGCCTACGTGCAACTGGGCGGCATCTGCCTGCAGCGCGGCGACCTGGACGGCTGCCTGCGCTACAACGAGGAAGCGGCCCAGTGCCGCGCCAAGTTCCCGGTGCCGTGGAGCAACATCGGCTTCGTGCACCTGCAGCGCGGCGAGCCGGAAGAAGCCGTCAAGGCCCTGAAAAAGGCCCTGAAGTGGGACCCGGACTTCATCCAGGCCATGGCCACCCTGGGCGCCGCCTACTACATGCAGGGCGACTACGAGTCCTCCATCCAGATCAGCCGCGAGGCCATCAAGCGCGAGCCCGGCTTTGGCCCGGCGTACAACAACCTGGCGCTGGCCCACTTCGAACGGGGCGAATTCGCCCAGGCCGTGCAGTTCGCCGACCAGGCCGCTGCCTGCGGCTTCGAGGTGCGTCCGGAATTCCTGAAGGAACTGGAAGCCCACCGCTAGGGGCTGCTTCTAAGTTCTCCTTTCGCCCGCCGGATCAATCGGCTTCGTTGGCTTCATTGGCCACGGGCGGGCAGGGGGACGCGGATCACGCAAGGAATGACGATGGGGGAGGGGCCTTGGCCCTTCCCCCTTTTTCGTGCATGTCGGACGGACACGATCGGGCATCACGAAACCCGGCGGCGGCGGGGCAAGCCCACGAGCGGAAAGGCGGGCCTTGTCCTGCGCTATGCCGCCACGAACATATCCGGAGACACCGCATGAGTTGGGAATTCGCCGTGGGGGTGGGGGCGGTCAAGGCCACCGTGCTCTGCGTGCTGTGGTACAACAGGCGGCGCATAGCCGCGCGCCTGGCCGGGGTGGACATGCGCCGCGTGGCGCGCACCGTGGCCCGCGAACTGGAGCTTGCGCCGGACGAGGCGCGGCAACTGGCCC
>NZ_VRYY01000294.1 GCF_015731765.1 Nitratidesulfovibrio oxamicus | reverse complement strand
GCCTGTGCGACGACGGCCAGCAGCAGCGCGGTGGCCAGCACGGCGCATGCCGCGGCATGCGCCGTACCGACGAGACGGCCCGCCGCGCAGGTGAGGGAGGCGGGGCGGCTCATTGCGGGAACCTCAGCGTTGAACGTTCGGTGCCGGAGATCATCTCCACCTTGGTTTCCCGCACCTTGGGAACCGGCTTGCCTTCGGGGGTGCTGGTCAGCAGCGCCAGGGTGCCGGGCACGTCGGTGCCGGGGGTCAGCACCGTGCCGTCGTCGGCGGGGTTGCGCAGGGCGAAGTGCAGTTCGCCGCGCGAGGCGGCAAGGGCCAGCGGCTCGGCCTGCGGGGGCGAAATTTCCAGGGTGTACACGTCCACCGACGAGGTGGAGGTGTCGTCGCCTTCCTGCTTCAGTTCGGTGCCGGTGGCCAGCACGCGCACGTTTTCGAGCACCAGCTTGGTGCGTGACTTGGCCTTTTCGCGGGTTTCGTCGTCCAGTGTCACCAGCACGTCCACGCGGTTGCCGGGGCGGATGAACCCGGAAAGGCCCAATACCTTGTTGCCCTTGACGGCCACGGCGCGCATGCCGGGGGCGATCAGCGTGCTGACGCCGCCGTGCGATGCGCCGTCCTGCAACAGGCGCGCTTCGGTGATGGGTTCACCGGCGGCCACGGCGGACGACAACACCCGGCCCACGGGCAGGGTGTCCTTGGTGAACGCGCCGGAGGGGGCGCTGGACTTCAGGAAGGGGGCCAGCTTGATCTGTTCGGCGGTCAGCTTGGCGCCGCGCGGCACGTCGGCGGCGGCCACAGCCAGTTCGACCTGCTCGGGGGCGGCCATCTGGGGGGCGGCGGCGCGGTTCACCTGCATGAACCGGAACACCAGCACCCCGGCCACCAGGGCCAGCACCAGCGCGAGGGAAATCTGGATCAGGGAGGAGGCGCGCATGACCGAGCCCTCCTACAGGATGGCGGCCCAGGCGGGCAGCAGGGCGGACATGGCCGAGGGGAAGGCGGCCTGAGCCATGGCCAGGCCCGTGCCCAGCGCGATGGCCACGCCGTAGCACAGCCGGGGCAGGCGGGCCTTGGCGGTGGCGGGCACGTAGTCGAAGCGGCCGGTGACGGCCAGCAGTTCGACGGACACCCGCAGCGAGCGCAGCACGGCGCGCAGTTGCGGCAGGTGGAAGGCCAGCACGCCAAGGGCGTACACGCCGCCGGCCAGGCTGGTCCAGATGAAGGCGCGGAACACGGTTTCGGCGCCCAGGAAGGCTCCGACGGCGGCCAGCAACTTCACGTCGCCCGCGCCCATGACCCGCAGCAGGAAGGGGACCAGCATCAGGCCGAGCCCCAGGCCGAAACCGGACAGCGAGAAGAGCAGGCCTTCCCATGCGCCGGAAAGGCCGCCGGTCCAGGCGCCCAGCGCCGCGTTGGCCGCCACGCCCGCCAGCATGGCGGGAAATGTGAGCCAGTTGGGAATGCGCATGGCGCGCAGGTCGGTGGTCACGGCCACCAGCAGCACGGCGGCGAGGGGGGCGGCAAGGATGGGGGTCATGGGGCTCTCCTCTGTGTGGCCGGGGAAACGGGGTGTCGTCGTTTCCGGGCGGACTGCCCTGTCGGCGGATGCCGATTCGGGCGGGTTCTCCATCGCAAGGTCCGCGCTTTCGATGGCGAAGGGGCCGGGGGTTCGCCCCGGCCCCTTCGAGTGCAGCGTGGCGGGAAGCCGAGTCGCCGTCGCGGGGTGTTACGAGCCGGGGGTGGGCATCTTGGAATCGATGTACGAGAAGGTGGAGCTGACCTTGGTGCCGAGGGCGGTGACGGCGGCCACGATGACGGCGGCGATGAGGGCGGCGATGAGGCCGTATTCGAGGGCGGTTGCGCCTTCTTCTTCACGGATCAGGGCGGTGATGGACTTCAGCATGATCTTACTCCTTTCGGGAATTTGCGCGATTATAAACGGGCCTACGAGCCGGGGGTGGGCATCTTGGAGTCGATGTACGAGAAGGTGGAGCTGACCTTGGTGCCGAGGGCGGTGACGGCGGCCACGATGACGGCGGCGATGAGGGCGGCGATGAGGCCGTATTCGAGGGCGGTTGCGCCTTCTTCATCATTGATCAGGCGGGCGATGATCTTCGACATGGCTGTTCTCCTGTGATTCGTTTGTTGCTGTCTGCTGCGGTCGTGCCGTGGGCTACGAGCCGGGGGTGGGCATCTTGGAGTCGATGTACGAGAAGGTTGCGCTGACCTTGGTGCCGAGGGCGGTGACGGCGGCGACGATGACGGCGGCGATGAGGGCGGCGATGAGACCGTATTCGAGGGCGGTTGCGCCTTCTTCGTCACGGAACAGGGTGGTGATGCGTTCAAACATGATGTCTCTCCTGCGTCGGGGGCTTTTGGGTTGGCCGGGGGGCCGTTGTTGACTCCCATTCAGCAACCCGCGTGCCAAGGCGAGTCATGCAGAATGTAATACGCGTTAACATTCTGAAACCGTGCACAATGTTTTTTCACACTGCTCGGAATGGGCTGTTAGAGCGCGTGATGACAGGGCGCTTGGGCGAGACGCAGGGGCACGCCGCCGGGAAGGAATCCACGAATCTTGGAGTGGGGCTGGCGGAATGGGGGCGCGGCTGGCGCAGGGCGGTGGGCTCGGGACAGGAAGTTCAATGGCGCAGGCGTGCTGGAAGGGAATCTAGGATTTTTGGATCGAGGCGTGGGCGGGGGATGGCAGCAGGGCCGGGGCGCGGCCTTGGGGCGTGATGGGCCAGCGTATCCGGGGGGGGGGCGGGGCACTGCCGTGAAACGTGGCGGGGGGATGCAATGCGCGGGAGGGCCGTGCCCATTGCGGGGCGCGGCGGAAGAAAATCTAGGATTCGTGGATCAGGGGCAGGCCGTTGCGCGGCTTGATGCCGTGCTTCTGCAACTTGGCCCACAGGTTCTTGGGCGTCAGCCCCAGCAGCACGGCTGCTTCGGTCTGGCGGCCTTCTGCGCGGCGCAGGGCATCCAGCAGCAGGTTGCGCTCGACCATGCGCATGGTTTCGCGCAGGTCGATGGGGCCGGTAAGGGCCGCTGCCGCGAAGGCGTGGCTGGAGGAGGCGCCCGCCGATGTGCTGGCGGGTGATGAGCCGGTGGACGGCGGGGGAGACTCGGTCCCAGTGCTGTCCGTGCGGGCTGCGGCATCACCCGGCCCGAATGCGGCGGGGGCGTGCTCAAACGAGTGGTCGCCCCCCGCCCCTTCCGGCGCGGCGCCCGG
>NZ_VRYY01000293.1 GCF_015731765.1 Nitratidesulfovibrio oxamicus | reverse complement strand
TGATCATCAGCATGTGCAGCAGGGGCCGCACCAGCCCCGGCCACGCGGCGTGCCAGGCCAGCAGCCGGGGGTCGCGGACCAGGATGGCTCCCAGGGCCGCGGCGCAGGCCAGCAGCGGCAGCACCAGCCCCATGCGCGACACGCGGCGGCCACCTGCCCTTTCCTGTTTGCCATGCCCGTCGGGCCTTGCGCGTGTGCCGCGACCATGGGGATGTGCGGCGGGGAACACGGAAGAGGAGGAGGGTGCGCCCGGAGCGTCGTGCTGGCGGGGCGGGGAGGATGCGTCGTGCTGGCGGGATGGTGGTGTGGGCATGGCGATGGCTGCCTGGTGCGCCTGGCGGTGGTCCGTTCGGATGGCCGTGGCTGCCGCCGGTCGGCAGCGCGTGGAACACTGGGGGTTGTAGGCCCGGCGGCGGTGCCGCGCAAGGGAAAAACGCACGTTGCGGCGCAGGGGCGGTGCGCGCGATCCTGCCATGATACCGGCACGAACCGGGCACGATTCCGGGGTGATATGACCGCGAAAGGCACCGCTGCCCGGTGGCCCTTTGCCGGGAAAGGCGCTATATTCCACGCCGGACGATGCCTGGCGGCATGACGGCGGGTTGCCGCCGGGGCGATCTCGTGCGCCATGGCCCGGCAGCGGAGGCGGCGTACCTCCGGGCCGTGCGGCGGGTTTGCGTGACGCCATGGGCATCGGCGTGTTTTCTGATTCTCATCGGGGCATGGCGCGCCCGCGCCAGCCGGGAGGGAACATGGGGCAGACCGGCATTCTGCTGGAATCCGGCACCAATGAACTCGAGATCGTCGAGTTTTTCGTGGATGAGGCTGTGCCCGGCGGTGCGGCGTCCGACGGTCCGGAGAGTCCCCGCGCATCGGAAGCCGATGCCGGGCTTGGCGGCACGCCCGAAAGCCTCGACGGAGGCAACGCCTGCGTGACGGTAACGCCATCCGGGACGGGCTTTGGCGTGACCGCTCCGCTCGCGTGCGGCTCGTTGCGGCGCAGGTATGGCGTCAACGTGGCCAAGGTGGTGGAAATCATTCGCATGCAGCCCGTCACCGCACTGCCGCAAATGCCTCATCCGGCGGTGCTGGGGGCCTTTCCGCACCGCGACGGACGGGTCATCCCGCTGGTGGATCTGGCGAAGTACCTGGGCATCCCGCGCGACACCAGCGGCGAGCCCAAGATCATCGTCACCGAATTCAACACCGTGATCACCGGGTTTCAGGTGTCCGGGGTGAACCGCATCCACCGCATCAGCTGGACCGACGTGGAGGCCCCGGGACGCTTTCTGCAGGAGGCCAGCCGCAACTCCATTACCGGCATGGTCCGGCTGGACGGGCGGGTGGTGTTTCTGCTGGACATGGAAAGCATCGTGGCCGAGATGCATCCGGACCTGTCCATCCGCATGGACCGCCCCCTGGGTCCGGCGTCCGCCGGGGGGCGAGGCCAGGGGACGGAGAATGCGGCGGGCGCCGCCACGAAAGCCGTGCCGACGAACTCACAGCCGGACGCACAGCCTGACCTGCCGCCGCGCCGCTACCGCATCCTGCACGCCGACGATTCCGGCAGCGTGCGCCGTCTGGTGCGCAACCTGATGGAGGCCAGCGGGCGGTTCGAGCTGTTGCAGGCCAACGACGGGCAGGAGGCGTGGGATATGCTGGACGGCCTGCGCCGCGAGGCCGAGGCCAAGGGCGTGCCCCTGTCCGGCCTCGTGCAGGCCGTGGTCTCGGATATCGAAATGCCGCGCATGGACGGGCTGACCCTGTGCCGCCGCATCAAGGAAGATCCCGTGCTGCGCGCCCTGCCGGTGGCGCTGTTCTCGTCGCTGGTTTCGGAGCGGCTGGGGCACAAGGGCGAATCGGTGGGCGCGGACGCGCAGTTCGCCAAGCCCGATCTGCAGTTGCTCAGTCAGAAGGTGCTGGAGTTGCTGGGCGAACCAGTCTGATTTTTGCGGCCTCGGGCCGCAGATCCTGGGCAGGATGAAGCGGCCTTGTGGGGCACAAGCCGTGCCCGTGCGGACCCGTGCAGCGCAATGTCGCACGCTTCCCCTCGTAGCCTCCCCGGCGCGACGCCATGGCGGAAACCGTAACGGATTCCCGCCGCTTCGCGTTTCCCCCTCGGTATCCCGGAAGTCCCCTGCCGCCTCCAGGCGCCCTGCATGCCGGGCGACCCTGCGCACCGGTGCGTCTGGCGCGTGCTGCCCTTGCATCCACGGAAACGTGCGGGGCGCGCTGTCCCTGTGGAACGGCGCGCCCCGATTTCGCCCGCGACGCACCGACTGCGCCACGGACCCCTGCGGCTGGAATGCGTCCAACGCATTCCCCCGTGTCGGCTGGCCTTGTCCAACCGCCCTCCGACACGGATCGGGCATTGACCGACATGCCCGGTGTCTGTTGCCATATACTTACCAAGAAGCGTGCCACTCGTGTTGCGGTGGTGTTGTTTTGTGAATGATGTTGAATATTGGCATGTTGGCGAAAGTTATTGGTTGAATGGGCAATTGACGTATGAGGGGGGATGGACTGCTTGTCCGCGATCGCGGACAAAGGCGAGTCGGGTTGGTCCGTGATGGCGGACAAAAGGCATGAAGCTGTGTCCGCGATAGCGGACGATGCGGGCTTGCGCCACTGCGCAGAGGCACGGGTGTCGTTCGCGGGGTCAGCGGGTGGGCACGCCGTGCTTGCGCAGCAGGTCGTACAGATGCGACCGGGACAGCCCGGACAGGGCGCAGGCGGCGCGGATGTCGCCCCCGGCGCGGCGCATCAGTTCGTGCAGGTAGGCGGTGAATTGCGCGTCGCGAAAGTCGAAGAAGCGGGGCAGGTCGTCGGCAAAGGGGGCGGTGGTACGGGCAGCTGTTGCGGATGGCGCGCAGGGGGGCGTGTGCGTGCCCGCTGCCGGTGACGGCTGGAGTCGGTCGCCTGCCGGGACGCCATGGGGCGGCAACGCTGCAAGGCCGGTTTGGCCAAAGGAAATGTCGTCATCGTCCGTGCTGTTCCCGGCCCGTGCTGGCCGTGTGTCGCCGTGGCCGGGGGGCATGCCCCCATGTGCCGTGCGCGTTGCGGGTGCCGCGCGCTCTGGCGACGGAGCATAGTGGGGCGAAGTGTAGATGGCATAGGGCGCGCGTGGTCCCCAGCCGGGGGAGACGGGCGGCGCGTGCCGTGCCTGTGCGGCGCGTGCCTGGCCGGGCTGGGCTGCCTGACTGGCTGACGGCGCGGTGTCGCCTGCTTGCGCGGCGGATGCTCGCGCTGC
>NZ_VRYY01000292.1 GCF_015731765.1 Nitratidesulfovibrio oxamicus | reverse complement strand
GGCAGCGCCGCAGGGAATGGCGCCGGAACGGCTGGCGGCGATGCGGGCGACACCGGGAACGCCGGGTTTTCCGCATTGCTGGCGGCCCGCGCTCAGGGCAAGGCGTGGAGCGGACAAGCCCGGCTGCGGCGCGGCGACGGCAGGTCGTTCGACGCGGAATGCCGTCTGGCCCCTTTGCGCGCTGGCGCTGGCGCGGTGACCCACTTCGTGTGCACCATAGAGGACATCAGCGGGAGGCTGCTGTTGCAGGCGCGAGTGTCGCAGGTCCAGTAGCAGTCGGCGCGGCAGTCGTCGGCCCGGAAAGTGGAGTTCCCGGGGGCGTTGGCCCCGGAATCGCTCCGGAAGGGGGCACGCATCCGCGCCCCTTTTGCATCGTCAGGGGCAAGGCGCCGGCCAAGGGTCGCGCGGCCTTGCTTGGGCGGGTTCGGACAGGTCCGTAGGGCATGCATTGGGCTGAACGCGTCAGGAACAGCCCGAACAGGCAGCAACCGGGGGCAGGGAAAGGAGCAGGGGCGTGCAGTGTGATGGGTTCCGCATGGCATGGCCGTGGCCCGTGCCCGACTGCCAAGACCGGTGTGCCGGGCGCGGCCTGGTGCGCCTGACGGCATGCCTTGTCGCCTACCTGCTCCTGTCTCTGTCGTTGGCGGCGGTGGCCGCACAAACGAACGTGTTTCCGGCAGACTCGCTTCCGGCGGGCCAGATTGCGGCGCCCCAGGCACGACAGATTTCCGCACAGACGGGGCAGGTGGGACGGCCCGATGCTTCCGGGTTGATTTTCGTCACCCAGCAGTACCCGCCGTTCAACTACCTGGAACGCGACGGCGACACGGATCGGGTGGCCGGGCCCGTGGCCGAGATCGTCGCCATGGCCTGCGAACGCATGGGCGTGGGCTGCACCTTTCGGCTGCTGCCCTGGGCGCGTGCGCAGCAGGAGGTGCGCACCGGCACCGCGGACGGCATCTTCACCATCGGGTTTGTGCCGGATCGCCAGCAGTGGCTGCATTTTTGCCCGCCGCTGTTGCGCGCCGAATACGGCTTTTTCGTGCGCACGGAAAACCCCCTGCGCTACGTCACCCCCCGCGATGTGTCGGGCTACCGGGTAGGCGTGTACGGCCCTTCGCTGACGGCGGACATCCTGGAGCAGTTGGCGCGACAGGCGCCCATGACGGTGGACGTGGCGACCGATAATGATGCCGGGTTCCTCAAACTGGCACAGGGCCGCATCGACGCGGTGTTCTCCGGCCGCGAGAACGGCCTTGCCACCATCGCGCAGCTGCGCATCGCCAACCTGCGCTATGCGGGCTGGCACAACCGGGTGGACTATACGGTGGCCCTTTCGCGCCGCACCGCGCCGGAAGTGGTGGAAGCCTTCGAGACCGCGTTGCGCGCGTTGCACCGGGAGGGGGAACTGCAACGGTGCCTTGCCCGGTACGGGTTGCAATCCGCCTATCCCGATGTGCAGGGCGGCAAGGGCAGGTAGCAGGCAGGACGAGCCGCACGGTGAAGCCACCCAATGCACCTCTAGTGCTTTCGGATACCCCGCGATGTGTTTTGATGCCGCCTGATGCGCACCCGGCTGCCGTTTCTGGTTGAAATATCCGTTGCTGCCACCGCCCGCCCTTCCGAGGCGGGAGTGCGCGGGTTCGTGGAAGTGGGCCTGTCCGTTGCAGTGCGCCGGTCCGTGAGGCTGCGACAATTCGTGAGGCTGCGACAATCCGTTGCCGCCGTGTCGCGCCGTGCATCCATCCGCTGCGCCGCGTCACGCCGGGATACGCGCAGGCGATCACCCCCGACCGTGCAGGTGGGCACTTGCGGGACCGGCATTGCCTGGTTGCGCCCCCGGCACGGCATGCGCTATGCATTGCCGTTCCCGAAAGCGGCAATTCCGACGCCACCTCCGGGGGGCCTTTCCCTGAATGAACAGGGCCCCGGCGGTCCGGCATGTTCCGTTTCGACCCCACGACCGGATCCCGGCTGTTCCGCGCGTGCGCATGGCCGGTTTTCCCACACGCACACCACGCGTTCGCGCGTGCCACACGGCGATACGGCATGAACAGCAAGAAGCGCATCCTCGGCATACTGCTTGGCGTCATGGTTCTGGCGGCGGGCATCTGGTACTGGCATGGCCTCGGCAAGGTGGAAACCGACGATGCCCAGGTAGACGGGCGCATCTTCATGGTTTCGCCGCGTGTGGCGGGCTACGTGGTGGACGTGCCCGTGGAGGACAACCAGTTCGTCAAGGAAGGCGAGGTGCTGGCCCGGCTGGACCCCACCGAATACGAGGTGGCCGTGGCCGAAGCGCGCGCACAGCTTGCCGCATTGCAGCGGGGCGTGCCGCTGGAGCTTTCGCAGACCGTGCACCGGGTGACCGGCGCCCAGGCCGTGGAAGAGGCCACCAAGCGCCGCGCCGCCCAGGCCCGCGACGAAGAGGACGCCGCCCGCTACGAAATGGAGCGCCTGTCCACCGAGCAGGCCCAGGCCGCCCTGGACCGGCGCCGTCTGGAGTCGCTGGTGGGGCAGGGCGCCGTTTCGAGAGAGGCGGCGGACCGTGCCCGTTCCACCGACGATGCCGCCAAGGCCCGGCTGGAATCGTCCCGCGCCAAGCTGGAAGCCGCCAGCAAGGCCCGCGCGGCGGCGGAAGCCGAAATGCGCCGCGTGCGCGCAGAGGTGGACCTGGCCGGAACCGGTCAGGTGGTGGCGGAAATCCGCGCCCGCCAGGTGGAGGCCCAGCAGGCCAAGGTGCGCCAGGCCGAGCTGAACCTGGAATGGACCACCGTGCGCGCCCCCGTGGACGGCTACGTGACCAAGAAGAACGTGGAGCCGGGCCGCATGGTCACGCGCGGGCAGCCGATCATGGCCGTGGTGCCCATGTCGCCCGACCACCTGTGGGTGACGGCCAACTTCAAGGAAACCGAGCTTACCGACGTGAAGCCCGGCCAGCCTTGCGAAATCCGCGTGGACACCTATCCCGGCCTGGTGCTGAAGGGGCAGGTGGAATCGATCATGGCGGGCACCGGCGCGGCCTTTTCGCTGTTTCCGCCCCAGAATGCCTCGGGCAACTTCGTCAAGGTGGTGCAGCGCATACCCGTGCGGCTGCGCCTGACCGACTACGACCCCGCCACCATGCCGTCCCTGCGGGTGGGCATGAGCGTGGTGCCGGTGATCTTTACCAGCAGGGGCGTATCCGATGTGCCCCCGCGCGCCGCCGGGCCGGAAGGCGCCGCGGTGCGCGCCGAAGGGGCGGGCGCCAG
>NZ_VRYY01000291.1 GCF_015731765.1 Nitratidesulfovibrio oxamicus | reverse complement strand
GGCCACCGCACCGTCGCGCAGGGCCTCGGCCAGCGGCTGGGGCGGGTCCAGGGTCACCGCGCCGTACAGGGGGTAGGCCGCGTCAACGCCCTTCAGCGCCACCATGGCGGTGTCCTCTCCACTGGTACCACTGGGGCCGCCGGGCGTGGCCGAACGGGCCATGCCGCGCAACGAAAGCACCTGGCTCACCGTGCCCCGCGCCGACAGCCAGGCCAGTTCATCGGTCGAGGGCCGCGGGGTGGCGAATTCCACCGATGCATCGCCGCCCGTCAGGGCGCGTGCGTCACGCGCCAGTCCCGCCCGCACCGCCTCGGAGATGGACCCCACCGCGGCAATGGCGAACACCCCAAGGAACATGCACCCCAGAAACACCGCCAGCCGCCGCTGGCCAGAGCGCAGTTCGCGCAGGGCCAGCCGGAAGGCCAGGGCCAGATCGCGCCCACTGATCATGCGCGCTCTCCCTCACCATGCACACCAGAGCGGACTGCAGGCGCAAGGTCCGCCGTCTGCCCTGCAGACGCCGCACCTTCATGCAGCCTGCCGTCTTCCATGCGCACCTGCCGCCCGCACCGGGCGGCCAGTTCCCGGTCGTGGGTGATCAGCACCAGCGTGGTGGCGTGTTCCTCGCGCAGGCGGAACAGATGCTCGATGACCCGGCGGCCCGTTTCCGTATCCAGGTTGCCGGTGGGCTCGTCGGCCAGGATCACCCGCGGGGCGGACGCAAAGGCCCGTGCCAGCGCCACCCGCTGCTGCTCCCCGCCGGAAAGCTCCGCCGGGTAGTGCCCCGCGCGGCCCTCCAGTCCCACGGCGGCCAGCGCGGCCATGGCCCTGTCGCGCGCGTCCGGCGCATGCGAAAATTCCAGCGGCAGCGCCGCGTTTTCCAGCGCGGTCATGGTGGGCACCAGATGGAACGACTGGAACACGATGCCCAGGTGCGCCCGCCGGAACCGGGCCAGCGCATCCTCGTCCATGCCGCCAAGGTCGTGCCCGGCCACGCGCACCGTCCCGCTGCTCGGGCGCTCCAGCCCGGCAATGATCATCAGGGTGGTGGTCTTGCCCGAGCCGGAAGGCCCCACGATGGCCACGGTTTCACCGGCCCGCACGAAAAGGTCCACCCCGCGCAGGATGTTGACCTGGCCGGAACCGCCCACTAGGTTGAGATGTATACCGGAGAGAGCAATGATCGTATCTGTCACGCGAATCACCTTTGGCGGATGGAGTAGATGCCGGGCGCTGGCCCCGGCGGGACGGCTGATCCGGGCAATGGGCCGGAGCCGGGGAGTGAACTCGTTGGCATGCCGACGCTCACCAGCCATGTGCCGAACGCTGCAGATGGCGGCGCTGGGCGTGCTGTCGACGACGCTATGCATGCTCTCGGCCCTCGCGGGCCTTGGCCTGGCACTGCTGCCGCCCTCGGCGGCCTTTGCCGCCAGCGGCGACAATACCTACATACCGCATATCCTCGTATTGGGCGACAGTCTGGTGGCCGGACACGGGCTGGGAGCTGGCGATGCCTTCCCGGAGCGGCTGGGTGCCGCGCTGCACGCAAAGGGGCGTCCGGTGCGCATCACCAATGCCGGGGTTTCGGGCGATACCTCTGCCGGGGGACTTGCGCGGGCGGAATGGTCGCTGGCCGACAAGCCGGATCTGCTGATCCTGGAACTGGGCGCCAACGACGGTTTGCGCGGCCTGCCCGTGGAAGACCTGCGCCGCAACCTGTCCGCCATCATCGAACTCTGCCGCGCGAATGGCGTACGTGTGCTGCTGGCCGGCATGCGCGCCCCGAGGAACATGGGGCCGGACTATACCCGCCGCTTCGACGCGGTGTATCCTGAACTGGCAGCGCAATACGGCCTGACGCTGTACCCCTTCTTTCTGGACGGCGTGGCGCTGGACCGTTCGCTGAACCTGCCTGACGGCATGCACCCCAATCCAAAGGGCGTGCAGGTCATCGTCGAGCGCATGCTGCCCGTGGTCGAGCGCGAACTGGACGCCCTGAAGGCCGGAGACTGACCGGCATGCGCCTGCCCGCATCCTTTCCGATCAGGTGGCCGCGCCAGCCTCGTCAGCCGCATTTGTCGCGCCGCATCCCGTGGCGCATGCTGGCCCGCCCCGGCTCGCTGCTGGGGCTGCTGCTGGCGCTGGTCCTGTGGACAGTGGCGGGGCTTGAACCGTGGCAGGGTCTGGTTGTCGGCGTGCCCGACGGCGACACCATCGTGGTGCGCGATGAGCGCGGCCGTGACGTGCGGGTGCGACTGTACGGCATCGACGCGCCGGAATTGCACCAGCGCGGAGGCGAGCAGGCCCGCGACCTGCTGCTGCGCATGGTCATGGACCGCAAGGTGTACCTGGTGACCATCGACCGCGACGGCTACGGGCGCGACGTGGCCCATGTGCGCACCAGACCGCTTCCATGGGCGTCAGCTGGCGTATCTTCCGGCGAGGCACCGCGAGCCGCAACAACGCCGCCACGGCGGCAGGATTCACGCGCCGCCGCGAGTTTCGCCGCGGACGGTCTGCCGGACGAGCTTGCCGGCGACGTGAACGGCGACATGCTGCGAGCCGGGCAGGCCTGGTTCTATGGCGACTACTGCCGCCTGCCCTACCCCTGCCTTGCCTGGTATTTCGCTGCTGGCAAAGCCCGAGAGACCAACATCGGGCTGTGGAAGACCCGCAATCCTACCCCGCCGTGGGAATGGCGGAGGAAGAACCGGTAGACACCCGGCTCTTTCCGGGCTTCCCGCCTTCAGGCGCACACGCACAGCATCGCACACGCGTATTTATTGCTTCAGCATCTCGCCTTCGGCACTCCCATCGACGAGCATGCCAGTCCATGCATGCAGGCCACGCTGCAGCCGCGCAAGCGACGAGGCCTGGTTGGCCAAATGGCTCCGTAGCGTGCCTCACAAGACGGTTTTCTGCGAAAGGAGCGGCTTGTACGCGAGCCCCACGCGCGTGACGCCATTGTGAGGGCTGAAAGGCTGGCGAAGGCGGGAGGCAGGCAGGCCGTGCGCGACAGGGGGTAGCACAGGAGCGCGACGCCAGCGGCATCCTTGCGCCCAGACAGACCGAGGCCACAGGCTCAGCCGCAAGCAGCAACAGTCCTTCCCTGCCGCCGAACGCACGAAGGCCCCGGTGATTTCTCACCGGGGCCTTTTCGTGATGTGTCGGGATGCGGTTGTGCATCCCTTTGAGAATAAGTGCTGGCATCGGCCTACTTTCCCACGCAAGAGTACGCAGTATCATCGGCGATGGAGGGCTTAACTTCCGAGTTCGGAATGGGATCGGGTGTACCCCCTCCTCCATGGA
>NZ_VRYY01000290.1 GCF_015731765.1 Nitratidesulfovibrio oxamicus | reverse complement strand
CAATTCGCCCCGGCGCGCATGCGCCTGACCGCGCGCTACCGCCAGCGGCTTGCCGGCGCGCCGCACCTGGCCCTGCTGACCACGGACCCCCGCGACGTGGTGGTGCCGCACATCTTTCCGGTGCGCATTCTGGACGACAAAAAGCACCACGTGGTGGACGCGTTGCAGGCCAGGGGCATTCCCACCGGCATGCACTACAAGCCCAACCACCTGCTGACCTATTACGGCGGCGGCGCGCAGTCCCTGCCCGTCACCGAAATGCTGGGCAGCCAGTTGACCACCCTGCCCCTGCACCCCGGCATGACCGACGCCGACGTGGATCTGGTGTGCGATGCCTTGCTGGAGGCATTGCGCTAGGTTGCCGTTTTCTGCCGTCCACGCGAACCCTGCATACGGATTGCCACGGCAAAGAAACTGTTCGCCACCACATCCCCCCAATGAAAAGTTTTGGGGGATGGGGGTCCGGGGGAAGGGGACCTTTTTCAAAAGGTCCCTTCCCCCGGTTCCTTCCCCGAGAAACAAACTGCCATGACCGACACCGCCGCCCACTCCGCCCCTGCCGTCAGCGTGATCATGAACTGCCTGAACTGCGGCGAGCACCTGCGCGCCGCCATCGACAGCGTGTTCGCCCAGACCCTTGACGACTGGGAAATCGTGTTCTGGGACAACGGCTCCTCCGATTGCAGCGCGGACATCGCCCAGAGCTGCGGCGACAAGGTGCGCTACTTCCGCGCCGAGCGCACCGTGCCGCTGGGCGCGGCGCGCAACCTGGCCATTGCCCGGGCGCGGGGTGAGTTCATCGCCTTCCTTGACTGCGACGACCTGTGGCACCCGGAAAAGCTGGCCCGGCAGGTGGCGCTGTTCCGCGCCAACCCCGCCGTGGGGCTGGTGAGTTGCGACACGGTGATGTTCAGTGGCGACAAGGAACTGAGCCGCCAGTTCCAGGCCGCGCCGCCCGCACGCGGCAAGGTGTTCCGCGAACTGATGACCACCCAGTGGATTTCCATGTCCTCCGCCGTCATCCGCCGCAGCGCGCTGGACGCGCCGGGCATGGGCGGGCACTGGTTCGACGAATCGCTGAACGTGTGCGAAGAGGCGGACGTGTTCTACCGCATCGCCTGGGACTGGGAACTGGACCACGTGGATGCCCCGCTGGCCCGCTGGCGGGTGCACGGCGGCAGCACCACCTTCCGCAAGTTCGCCCAGTTCGCGGATGAGACGGAAGCCATCCTTGCCAAGCACATCCGCATGTACCGCGACTACGAGCGCGACTATGCCGACCTCGTGGCGCTGCTGCGCCGCCGCGCGGCGTTCCAGCGCGGGGTGGCCCTGTGGCGCGAGGGGAAAGGCGCTGCCGCGCGCGAGGCCATCGCCCCGTATGCCGCGTCGTCGTTGAAGTTCCGGCTGTTCCGGCTGGCCACCTTCCTGCCGGGCGGGATGTTCGACGCGGTGGCGGGGGTGTATTTTGCGCTGCCATCGTTCCTGAGGCGGTAGGTGCGGCATATGCCGTAACGGTAGGTAGTGCCCTGCAGGGTGCGGCTTCTACGAACACACGCCAGCCCTGTTGAATCCGCTCGATTTCGTTATGCCTCCGGCGGGAGGCAGAAAGATGTCATGCGCTGCTGGATGCGGTTTCTACGCAGGCACGACAGCCCTGTTGAACCCGCTCGATTTCGTTATGCCTCCGGCGGGAGCAGAAGGATGTCATGCGCTGCTGGGTGCGGCTTCTACGCAGGCACGACAGCCCTGTTGAACCCGCTCGATTTCGTTATGCCTCCGGCGGGAGGCAGAAAGATGTCATGCGCTGCTGGGTGCGGCTTCTACGAACACACGCCAGCTCTGTTGAATCCGCTCGATTTCGTTATGCCTCCGGCGGGCAAGGGGCCATTTAGCGATGGCCCCTTGGAACCCCGCGTCGCCCTGCACCGCATTCCTTTCGCCGCCAGCTTCCCTGCGGCGCTGGGCGCCTCCGGGCGATCTGGCGACGGGAATGCGATGTGCGCCTGTCTCTCGCCGGCTTTATCCCACCAAGGTGCCTTTACCTTCGCCCCCGTTGCGACGCATATGCCGTCGGCAAAGCCCGACGGCATACGCTTCTACGCACGTCCCGTGCCCGTTGAGCAAAACAGCCCCCAACACCCGCATGCACACTGATTGCACGCAGGGACGCCGCGCAGGACACCCCACGCTACGCGCACCTCCAACCCCTCGACACGCCACCGAGAGCAACGCGCACATCGCATTCCGCCGGGCAGATCGCCCGAAGGCGCCTTGGCCGAGGGAAGCTGCCCGGCAAGGAATGTGGTGCAGGACGCCTGCGGACAAAGGCAACCGCGCTTTGCCAAAGCGACGGGAGCCACATGCGCATTGGCGTCACCGGCGGCAGATCGCCCGAAGGCGTCTGCGCCGAAGGGAAGCTGACGCCGCAGGGACGCCGCGCAGGACACCCCACGCTACGCGCACCTCCAACCCCTCGACACGCCACCGAGAGCAACGCGCACATCGCATTCCGTCGGGCAGATCGCCCGAAGGCGTCTGCGCCGCAGGGAAGCTGCCCGACGAAGGAATGCGGTGCAGGATACGCCGGGGGTCCAGGGGAGGCGAAGCCCCCCTGGAACGCGGGGGTGCAGGGGGTGTTCGTTACAACACCCCCTGCCCGTCGGAGACATAACGAAATCAAGCGCATTCAACAGGGCTGTCGTGCCTGCGTAGAAGCCGCACCCAACAATGCTCAACCCTCTCCCTTCCCTCTCCCTTCCCCCTCACCGTCCCCCCCCCACCTCGCGACTATCCCCCCCACACCGCTTGACCTTCACACGCGCAACCATGCTATGGTGCATCCATTCTTGGTATTCCTTTTTCTGCGCACCGTGCGCCTTCCCCTCCCCCTTCCCTTCCCCCCAACCGGAGACCCCATGTCACCCTTCACCACCGGCACCTTCCGCACCGACGTCACCATGATCGAATGCTTCGGCCATGCCGTGCTGTGGTTCCTGATCACCGTGTGCACGCTGGGCATCGGCGTGTTCTTCTACCCGTATGCCCTGGCCAAGTTCATCATCAACCGCACCTACGTGGAGCGCGACGGCGCACCGCGCCAACGGCTGGTGTGCGACCTGGATATGGCGGCGCAGGTGGGCCACGCGCTGATCTGGCTGCTGTTGTCCATCGTCACCTTCGGGCTGGCCTACTTCCTGTACCTGTATGGCGTGGGCCGCTACGTGGCCGCGCATACCCGCGTGGAACCCGCGTAGCCGGGTCCGGCGCGCGGGTCCCGGCCTTTGGCGACGCCCCGCCCGTCGCCATCCCCACGCCGCCTGCGC
>NZ_VRYY01000289.1 GCF_015731765.1 Nitratidesulfovibrio oxamicus | reverse complement strand
CGCAGCGGGCGGTACGGGAACGGGGGGCACGGCTGGGACAGGCGGCGCGACGGTAACGGATGCGGGGGGCGCAGCTGACAGGCAAACTTCCTCGGCACGGCCCGAGGGGGCCGGATGCCGCACGGCGGCGCGCGATGCTGCGGTGCGCTTGGTCACATTTGCTCTCCCTGCTCTCGGGCGTTGCCCGGCGGAATCCGGGGTGGAATCCGGGGCGGATGCGCGCAACGGTGCCGCGCCGTGCGGACTGTAGCCTGACGATGGCGGAAAGTTCAAGGGTGCGCGAACCTCGGAAAGGAGCGTGCCCAGCCTGGCCGTGTGGTGCGGAACCATCGGGAATGGCTGGGAAACGGCGCGGATGGCCGGTTTGCGGGCGACGTGCCGCGCGGCCCGTTGTCAGAAGCGCGGAGCGCGGCTACACTTTTTTACGGTGTCACGAATCGCGGCCCGGCACCACGCACCACCTGCCGCGTCGTACATGGGAGTGCCGATGACATCGGTTTTTTCGCGCAGCGGGCTGTGGATGCACGGGATATGCGGGCAGCATCCTTACGGTGGGGCAAGGCGGCGCGCCATGCCCGCGGCGGGATTTGTTTCGCTGTTCCGACTGCTGCGTTGCTGTGTGCCGGCGATGGTATGCCTGCTGGCGTTTGCCGTGTTTTCGGTCACCGTGGCCGGGGCGGGACAATCTGCCGTGCCGATGGGGCAGGCCGGGGCCGTCGCGGGCGATGCATCGACCGCCTGGCCGACGGGCGCGCGCTTTCCGGACATCACCCTTGCCAACCCATCGCCGGATACCGGCGGGCCTGAGGGCCCGCAAGGCGGCCCGGAGGTGGCCGTGCCAGAACGCGCGCCCGGCGACCGCCAGGGGTTGCCCGCCCGTCTTTCCGACTTGGGCGGGCAGGTATTCATCGTGAACCTGTACAGTTGGTTCTGCGCCCCCTGCCAGGAAGAAGCCCCGGCCCTGCGCGCCCTGCACGAGCGGATCGCGTCCGCTGGGCATGGTGGATCAGGCGGACTGGACGGACGGGGCGGACTGGACGGACGGGGCGGACTGGACGGACGGGGCGGACGGGGCGAATTGGCCGGACGGGTACGGCTGGTGGGCATTGCCGCCGGTGACGACTGGAACCTCGTGCAGGCATTCCGCCAGCGGCACGGGCTGACCTTTCCCCTGTTCGCCGACCCGGAGCTGACCGTGCACGGCCAACTGGGCGGGCTTCCGGTGCCGTACACCTGGGTGCTGCGGCGCGAAGCCGACGGATTTCGAGTGCTGTTCACCCATGCCGGGGCGCTTTCCGGCACTCCTGCGGCGTTTCTGGACCGCGTGCTGGCGGCGGCGGGCCCGCTGGAGTGAACAGTGGGGAACCATTGGCGACGGTCGGGGAGCGGCGCCTCGGTGCGGGACGCGGGTGCGCATTGCGCGCCAAGGGTGATTTGGGCTACCAGAAGGATATGGAATCGTTGCCCGAAAAGCCCCGCCCTGGCCCCGAAGGGGCGCATCTTGTTCCAGACGAGCCGTGTCTCGCCTCTGAAGAGGCGGCCCTTGCCCACCTGCTGGAACACTGCTGGCCGGGCGGGCGCAGCTTCTGCCCCCGCTGCGGCGGCGGGCGGCTGTATGAACTGTCCGCCGGGCGCTGGCGTTGCGCGGGCTGCAAGTACACCTTCCACCCCTTTTCCGGGCGCTGGATCAACAACGGCAACCTCACGCCGCTGACCTGGCTGCGCCTGCTGCACATGTACGCGGGCGAGGCCACCGTGCACACCCTGGCCGCCGAACTGGGCCTTTCGTACAATGCCGCCTACAAGGCCGTGACCACGGCGCGCTTCGCCATTCTGGCCCACGCCCCGGACGCCCGCCAGCTGCTGGGGCCGGAAACCGGTCTTGGCAGCTACCTGAAGGGCAAGAAGCTGACCGGAGAACCCAGGGGCGGGGGAGGGCCGGTGCCCATTCCCGTGTTCGGCATCATGGAGCGCAACGGCTGGGTGTTCATCGACCTTGTCTCCGGCCTGTCCGCCGAGACGGTGTTCCACTTCAACCACAATTTCCATCTGCGCATCGAACGCGCCGGCAACCTGGTGCACACCGCGCCCTACCGCCACTACGACGCTCTGGTGCTGTGCGGCGACGATTCGTTGCCCTACGAGTACATCCGGCGGCGGGCCGACGGCCAGGCAGAGCCGAAGAGTGAATTCTGGAAGTTCGCCGGGGGGCGGCTGCGCGCCTTCAAGGGCGTGTCGCCCCAGCGTTTTCCGCTGTACCTCAAGGAACTGGAATTCCGCTTCAACCACCGGCGGGAGAGCCTGTTCGCCACGCTGGTGCGCTACCTGTGCGACATGGTGCCCGACGTGCCGGAGTTGGATGAATCCCGCCCGTAGGGGGGGCTGGATCAGGATTTTCATTCATGGGCTTCCGACCCGAAGGGCGCGAAGCGTGGCCGTTGGGCGAGCTTGCGAATCCCACGGCCATGGTGCGCAACGCGGTCACACTTCGCCTGCCGTAGCCCTGCTGTCCTTATCCGTAAGGTTCGCTACGTTCACCTAACGGCCAAGGCTCGGTCGAACACGATAAGAGTACGCGCTGCGGTCGCCATCCGTAAGGCTCGAAGCCTCGCCAACGGCTGCCGCGCGCTGCGGTCGCCATCCGTAAGGCTCGAAGCCTCGCCAACGGCGGAGGCATTCCCTCATGGCAGGCTCGTTTTCCTTGCCAATGAACGAAAATTCTAATCCAGAAACACCCCCCGGCAATGCCCGGCCAGAGCTTTCCCGCGCTGGCCCCCCCTTGTGCTGACAATTGGTCACCGTTTTACACCCGAGTCGTGATTTTCAGGCCCGTGCCCGGTTTTCCGGATGCGGGCCTTCTCTTTTGTATTCCGGTATGTTGCGAGAGTTTAGCTGTTGCCGTGCGGGGTGCGGATCGGTGCCAAAGTGTAATTATATGTTTTCTGACATCATGTAACGGGTGCGAATGATGGCACAAAAAAATCGGCGCCAGTGCAGGACCGTGCGCAGGAAAACACCCGTTGCCGCCTTGCGTGGTCACGTCTAACACCTTGCTGTAACAGGAAAGAAGCCTCGTTTGCGCCGCCGGGAACGGCGCGGAGGGGGCAGGGGACCGGCATGCCGCCGGACCATTACAGGGAAAGGGGACGATCATGTTCGCATACCCTGCAACACATGATGTGCCGGGGGAAACCCCGCTGCCGTTCTCGGGCCTGGGACACAACCTGGCGCCCGTGGCGTCGCGCGCCCGACTGCTGGCATGGATTCCCGTGCGGCGGCCGCGTGATGTCCGGCCGCATGCGGCGTGGCGGCGCGACGTGGATCGCGCGC
>NZ_VRYY01000288.1 GCF_015731765.1 Nitratidesulfovibrio oxamicus | reverse complement strand
CCGGACGCCGCGCCGGACGCCGCGCCGGACGCCGTGCCGGACGCCGTGGAGGACGACGGGGTGGATGCCGCTTCGGCGCCGGGCCCGGTGGGGGTGGTATCCTGCGTCATGGCGCGGTCGCTAGTTTTCCGCATTCTGGATCTGCTGGTGGATTTCATCCACCGCCGCCAGAATGTCGAACGGCGGATTCCAGCCGATCAGCATGGCCATGCGCAGGTTGATGGCAAGGCCCAGCGGGCCTTCGAACACCTGGCTCACCTCGCGCGGTTTCGCGCCGTTGATGACCTTTTGCACGGCCTCGGCCTCGAACAGGCCCACGTCGTCGAAGCTGGCCTGCGCAAGGCTGAGCAGCACGCCCAGCTTGGTTTCTTCCGGCCCGCTCTGCGAAAAGGTGGGAACGCCCGCGCGGATCACCGGCTGCAACAGCTCGACCATGCGCTTGCCCTGCATGCCCGTGTTGACCGTAAGGTAGACGGCGTCGGACGTTCTGGACAGGGTTTCCACGCACTGGAGCAGGTTGCCGAAGGCCACGTCCAGGTCGGGCACGTCGAAGCGGGCGGGGCACGGCACGACGGTGAAGCCCAGTTCCGCGGCGGTGCGCTCTATGACCGGCATGGCGATGGACGCGCGCCCCTCCGGGGTATCGTCGAAGGGCACGCCCAGCCGCTTGAACTTGAACACGTCGTGGAACACCGCCAGCTGGCGCTCGTAGCGGCCCGGCTCCAGTTGGGCGTGCACGTGGTCGTGGCCGGAATCCTCCACCGACTTCACGATGCCCGCGCCCACGGCGTCGGTGACCGACATGGAAAAGGTGGGCACCGCGTGGTCGTCGGTGGCCATGTCCAGCCCGGCCCAGGTGCCGTAGGCAAAGATCATGTCCACGTCACCGCGCTCGCGGATGCGCCTCAGCAGCTCGGCCCGGTTGGCCGCCCGGCGGGCCGGGTCCCAGTCCGCCGTGTAGTAGCCGTCGGCCAGGAATTCGATGCGCCCGCCGTTGGCGTGGGCGGTCAGCCATTGCCACATCTCGCGCGTGCTTTCCGTGCCTTGCGGCACCGGCACGTTGCCGTCGGGAATGAGGCCAAGGCGCGCCAGCCCGCGCACCGTGCCCGCCAGTATCTGCTGATAGTCGGTGTACGGGCCGCCCTCTATGTAGGCCACCCGCCACACCCTGGCGTTTGCTTCCGGCGCGGCGGCCCGCGCGGGCAACGCCGCCATGCAGCAGCATGCCGCCAGCATCAGGATGCGCACCATCCGGGCGGACACCACCCGGGCGGACACCATCCGGGCGCACAGCATGTGGGCGGACACCATCCGGGCGCGCGGCCCCCAACCAAGTCCCGTCATGCGCATCTCCCCAAAACCGCGCCCCGGCAAGGGGCGCGGCGTTTCATTCCGTCCGTGCGGCATTGGCCGTCCGGGGGCGGCTAACGTCCCCATTGATTCTGGCTGAAGACCACATCGCAATCCTGAGGCTGGACGGTAACGCTCCCTTCCCCGGCGCGCATGGACATATGCAGTTCTCCGCACATACCCATGCCGGGCGTCGGCAGCCCCTCCGGATCAAACTCGCCGTACTGCATGTTGATGGCCACGGTGGCCGTGTAGCTGCCGTCCTGGCGAGTGACAAGCGAAATGCGGTTGCCCTCCGCCAACCGTGTGCCCTGCCCGGTCAGCACGGCCATGGTCAACTCCTGGGTGCCGGGTTGCGTGGAAAGCCCGGTCAGCACCATGGGCACCACCCCCTGATGCAGCGAACGGCTGATGTCGGCCGCCATATCGACGCTGGGGAAGGCATCCGCGAAGTTGCGCAGGGCCTGCTCCATGGCCGCCGGATCCTGCGTGCCGGTGGCGCCGTACCGGTGCCCGTCCAGCATGATGCCGTTGCGGAAGAAATCCTTCAGGAAATCGGCACCGAATTTGGAAAGGTACTGCTGCTGAAACTCCTGGGAAACATCGGCGATGGGCAGGCTGCTGCCGTGGCGCGCGGCTTCCTTCGTCATCTCCGCGGCCACCTGCTGCCCCAGAAGCGCCGTATCCACCTGGGGCTGCGTTTCCATTTTTCCCACGCCATGCACGTTGGCGGGAAGCGCCGCGCGCACCTGCGCCATGTTCAACTGGCCCACGCCCGGCGTTTCAAGCAGCAGTGAGCGGTCAACGCCGCGCACCCCGGCCGTTCTGATCAGGGTGTCCAGCACATGGACCGCCGCCTCCGTGTCGTTGGCGCGGCGTCTGTCGCCCGGGTCGCTCTGGGCCAGGGCAAAACGGCAGGCCTGAAATTCGCTGCCTATCTGCGAAAAGCCGTCCAGCAGCGCCTGCGCGCCCTCACGGGTAGTCACACCGGCCAGTTGCAGCCCGGCGCCGATGGCAAAGGCCCGCACGGCGGTCACTTCATCGGCGCCTTCAAGGCCCGGTCGCAGGGCGGGGCGCATGGGATCGCCGTTGGGTATCTCCACCGCCTGCGCCGTCGCGTCGGTGATGGCGCGCAGGGTTGTGGCGATGGCCTGTGCATTCTGGCCACCCGCCACCAGTTGCCCCACCGCCTGCGAAACCTGGGGCAGGCATTCGCACAGCGCCTGCGCCATGGCGGTATTGATGGTGAACGGTGCGCTGAGCACCATTGCCCTGGCCGCCGCCTTCTGCTCCGCGCTCAGTTGCGCGTCGTCGATCACCTGCACCGAGTCCAGGAACGCGCCGACAACCTTGTCTGCCGCAGCAGCCGCCTCTTCTGCGGTGGGTGGATGCGTGTTGACGATCTTGAACGCGGTTTCGAACTTGGCCTTCAGGCGCGAGTGCAACTTGTCGAGGTCTGCCGGGGCGAAATCGAATTCCATGCCGCGCGCCTGCATGGCCGTGCGCAGCCGCTGGCACAGCGGGGCATTGGCCGTTGCATGGCCGCCGACCTCTTCCAGCCGGGCGGCAAGGGATGCGTCAAGCCGCGCCAGTCCGCGCATGCGGCAGACCTCGCCCAGCATTTCGCGGGCATCGGCAATGCCGGGCGCGTGCATGCCGTGCCGCTCGCCCCACTGGCGGCACTTGGCGCGGAAGGCATCCATGACGGCGCCGCGGTCTTCCGCCGTGGGGGCCACGTCCCCCATGCCGAAGCGGGTGTATCGTTGCGTGAAGATGGCGTCGAACTCGCCGGCCAGGTGATCCTGCAGGCCGGTGATGTTGATGTCGAGGTTGGCCGACTGTGCCTGTTCCTCGCTGGTCCACTTGATGACGGTATCCAGCACCTGGGCTGCCGCCCTGCCGGAAAGCGGCCTGCCCGGCGCTGCCTGCGCGGAAAGCAGCCGCTGGGCCACGTCCAGCGCCGCGTCGCTCACGTGCGCGGCG
>NZ_VRYY01000298.1 GCF_015731765.1 Nitratidesulfovibrio oxamicus | reverse complement strand
GCTGCGCGGGCTGGCCCCCGGCGCGCCGTGGCTGTTGGCGGGCGGGCTGACCCCGGACAACGTGGCCAGCGCCGTTGCCGCCTGCGGCGGGCATGACCCCGCCATGCTGATGGGCGTCGATCTCAATTCGGGGGTGGAAAGCGCCCCCGGCCGGAAGGATGCACGACTCGTGGCGTCAGCCTTGGCGGCGTTGCGCACGGCATAGTCGATACCAACTGGCGCTCCGGCGCCAAAGGATACCACCATGAAAAAAGGCTATTTCGGCGAGTTCGGCGGGCAGTTCGTGCCCGAGCTGCTCATGCCGCCGCTGCGGGAACTGGAAGCCGCCATGCGCGACATCCTGCCCTCGGACAAGTTCCGGGCGGAACTGGACGACCTTTTGCGCAACTTCGCGGGGCGCGAAACCCCGCTCACGGCCTGCCCCACGCTGTCGGAGGAACTGGGCGTGCACCTGTGGCTGAAGCGCGAAGATCTGCTGCACACCGGCGCGCACAAGGTCAACAATACCCTTGGGCAGGCGCTGCTGGCCAAATACATGGGCAAGACCGCGCTGGTGGCGGAAACGGGCGCGGGCCAGCACGGCGTGGCCACGGCGGCGGCAGCGGCCCGGCTGGGGCTGGAATGCGTGGTGTACATGGGCGCGACGGACGTGGTGCGCCAGGCCCCCAACGTCATGCGCATGAAGCTGCTGGGGGCGAAAGTGGTGCCCGTGCAGAGCGGCACCAAGACCCTGAAGGACGCCATCAACGAGGCCCTGCGCTACTGGATTGCCCAGCAGGATTCCACGCACTACTGCTTCGGCACGGCGGCGGGTCCGCACCCCTTCCCCACGCTGGTGCGCGACCTGCAAAGCGTCATCGGGCGTGAGACCCGCGCCCAGATGCTGGAGCGCACGGGCCGGCTGCCCGACATGGTGGTGGCCTGCGTGGGCGGCGGCTCCAACGCCATCGGCATGTTCCATCCGTTCGTGGATGACGCCTCGGTGCGCATCGTGGGGGTAGAGGCGGCAGGCACCGGCGAGCCGGGCTGCTACAACTCCGCGCCCATCAACTTGGGCCGCCCCGGCGTGCTGCACGGCCAGATGACCATGCTGCTGCAGGACGGGGACGGCCAGATAGAGCCGTCGCACTCCGTGTCCGCCGGGCTGGACTACCCCGGCGTGGGGCCGGAGCACGCGCATCTGGGGGCCATTGGCCGGGTGACCTACGGCATGGCCACCGACAGTCAGGCGCTGGAAGCCTTTCAGGCCCTGACCCGGCGCGAGGGCATCATCCCCGCGCTGGAATCGTCGCACGCGCTGGCGTGGGTGCTGAACAACCGGGACAAGCTGCCTGCCGGGGGCCACGTGGTGGTCAACCTTTCGGGCCGGGGCGACAAGGACATGGAAATCGTGCGGGAAGTGCTGTTCCGCGAAGGAGAGCTGGCATGAGCGCGGCCATTCATACCGACATGAACGACATGCTGCCCGAGGCGCCGGTGTCGCGGCTGGAAGCCCGCGTGACCGCAGCCAATGCGGCGGGGCGGCCCGCGCTGGTGCCCTTTCTGACGGCGGGCTTTCCCACGCTGGACCGCTTCTGGGACGAGATGGACGGCCTTGATCGCGGCGGCGCGGACGTCATCGAAATAGGAGTGCCCTTCTCCGACCCGGTGGCCGACGGCCCGGTGGTGGAGGCGGCATCCCTGCGGGCGCTGGAAAACGGCGTGACCCTGCGCTGGATACTGGACGGCCTGAAGGCCCGCGCGGGCCGCTACGACGCCGAGTTGGTGCTGATGGGCTACTACAACCCGTTCCTGCAATACGGGCTGGAAAACCTTGCGGCGGACGCGGCGGCGGCGGGGGTGGCGGGCTTCATCGTGCCCGACCTGCCGCTGGAGGAAGACGGCGAGATGCGCGCGTTGCTGGCCGCGCGGGGCATAGACCTCATCGCGCTAGTCGGCCCCAACACCAGCGAGGAACGCATGGCCGAATACGCCGCCGTGGCCTCCGGCTACGTGTACGTGGTGTCGGTGCTGGGCATCACCGGCGTGCGCGAGGGCCTGCCGCCGGAAGTGCCGCAGACGCTGGCCCGCGCCCGCAAGGCCTTCCGCCTGCCGCTGGCGCTGGGCTTCGGCATCAAGGAGCCGAAGCAGCTGGAAGGCTTCCCTGACCGGCCCGACGCGGTGGTGTTCGGGTCTGCCCTGCTCCGCCACATCGACGCGGGCAACAGCGCGGAATCGTTCCTGGCCGCGTGGAAGTAGCGGGGCGGTAGATTCGGATGTATGCGAACCGGGGAGGGAACCCTTTGCGGCAGCCGTTAGACGAGCGCAGCGCGCGAGTCTTGCCCTAGCCGTTAGGCGAGCTTGCGAGCCTTACGGATAGGGACCGCAACGCGCGGATGGCGACCGCAGCGCGTAAAAGGGTCTCCCTCCCCGAACCCCACCCCCCCAAACTTTTTATTTGGTTTTTCCTCGTAGCTGTTCGTTCTTATGTTGTCGGCATCAGACCCTTCTGATTTTGACAAAATCCGCCAAACCGGCTACCGGAACTGACCCCCAAGGGTACACCGGATCCCACCGGAAGCACGTGATACAAGGCCGGACGGTACGCCGTCCGGCCGCTTTTCGGCAGCACGACATCAGCACGACAGTACGGCCCCGCCCCGGCGGGGCCTGCGCAAAGGAGCGCCTCCATGCGGAAGACGGTCTACTGGATTGAAGGCGACGGCATCGGCCCCGACGTATGGAAGGCCGCCCGTCCCGTCATCGATGCGGCGGTGGCGAAAACCTACGGCGACGCGCGCTCCATCGAATGGAAGGAACTGCTGGCCGGTGAAAAGGCCTACGCCGCCACCGGCGAATACCTCCCAGAGGCCACCATGCAGGCCCTGCGCGGCGCGGAACTGGCCATCAAGGGGCCGCTGGGCACCCCGGTGGGCAAGGGCTTCCGCAGCCTTAACGTCACCCTGCGCCAGACGCTGGACCTGTACGCCTGCATCCGGCCCATCCGCTACTTCGAGGGCATCATGTCGCCCGTGAAAAGGCCGGACCTGGTGGACATGGTGGTGTTTCGCGAAAACACCGAAGACGTGTACGCGGGTATCGAATACAAGGCGGGCACGCCGGAAGCCAAGCGGCTCATCGACTTTCTGCGCAACGAACTGGGCGCCAACGTGGATCCGGAAAGCGCCGTTGGCATCAAGCCCATGACCGCGCGCGGCTCCAAGCGGCTGGTGCGCCGCGCCATGAACTTTGCCGTGGCCCAGAAGCGGTCCAGCCTCACGCTGGTGCACAAGGGCAACATCATGAAGTTCACGGAAGGCGGCTTCCGCGAATGGGGCTATGAAGTGGTGCGCGACGAATTCGCCGACGCCGCCGTGCTGGAAGCCGACGCCGGGGGCGCGGCAGGCAAGGTGGTGGTGAAGGACCGCATTGCCGACGCCATGTTCCAGGAAGTGCTGATCCGCCCCGACCAGTACAGCGTGATCGCCACGTCCAACCTGAACGGCGACTACCTGTCCGACGCGCTGGCCGCGCAGGTGGGCGGCCTTGGCCTTGCGCCGGGCGTGAACATGTCCGATTCGCTGGCCTTCTTCGAAGCCACCCACGGCACCGCGCCCACCATTGCCGGGCAGGACAAGGCCAACCCCGGCAGCCTCATCCTGTGCGGCGCGCTGATGCTGGAACACATGGGCTGGAACGATGCGGCCGCCCGCATCTACAACGCCATCAACACCACCATCGGCAACCGCACCGTCACCGTGGACCTGGCCTCGCAAATGGCCAGCGCCACCACCGTGGGCACCGTGGCGTTTGGGGAGATGGTGGAGAAGGCGCTGTAGCGATTCTCTAAATTGTCTTTTTGCCCGTTGGCGTCGTCAAACTTCGCCTGCCATGGCTTTGCTGTCCTTATCCGTAAGACTCGCGCTATGCGCTCGCCTAACGGCTAAGGCTCGGTCGAATACGAGAAGAGCGCGCTGCGGTCGCCATCCGTAATGCTCGAAGACTCGCATAACGGCTGCCGCACTCTCTCATGTCAGGCTTGTTTTCCTCGCCAACGAACAAAAATCCTAATTTAGAGCAGTGCCCTGCGCGCAACGGGTAACCTGTGAATTAGTGACAACGCCCCCGGAAGCTCACCACTTCCGGGGGCGTTTCGATATACTGTCCTGTCCTTCGCTACATGGCACAGCCACTGCAAACATTTGTGATAATGGCGGGATAGGGTGCGTGCACACCTTGCGCGCCGCCGGGCCATGCTTATGATTGTGCTGCCCGCCCGTGGCCGCCATGCACCCCGGCAGGCAGGAGAACACCATGAACAGCAGCCTTCGCACGCTTACCCTCGCCGCCGTGCTGGCGGCGTTTGCCGTTACGGGGTGCGCCACCACCAGCATGCACGCCTCGTCGCAGATGGAAGACGGGCAGTACCGTCAGGCGGCGGAAACCTATGCCGCCGCCCAGCGCGAAAACCCTGATGACTGGCAGTCCGGCGTGCGGCGCGGCTATGCGCTGTACCGTGCCGGAGACTATCAGGCCGCGCAGGACGTTCTGAAGCCCCTGTGGGCCAACCGACGCGCCGCCGAATACGCCCGGTTCTGGGCGGGCATCGCGGCCATTGCCGCCCGTGATGAAGCCGCCGCCCGCGCCGCGTGGTCGGAATGGACCGCCAGCCGCTTCGAGGTCGTGCGGGCCATCCGGCCCCGCGTGGAACAGCTGATGTCCGGTGAACTGGCCCTCGGCCCGCAGGCAGCCAGCGGCTATGTTGCCGAGGCCGCCACGGCCAACGGGCGCGAGGCCCGCGCCGATGCCCGCTACGGCTGGCGTCCCCTGTCACCGGGCTATTCGCCGTCCTACGAGCGCGACGCCTTTTCCGACACCATGATGCCGGTGACGCCCAAGCCGTATCTGCCGTAGGCGCGTACCTGTCCTAGGCGCGCACCTGCCTACGCCGCCTTGGTGCGCAATTCTTCGTACAGTCCGGCATGATCCAACAGGATTTCCAGCAGGCCCTGCCGAATCCGCTCGGATTCCAGGGCCTGCTTGCTCATGGTGGTGTGGGCGGACAGCGCGTCCATGATGGCGTTCAGCAGTTCGCGCGACAGGTCTGGTGAATTGGCGAACTGCTGCTTGGTGTTGCTGGCGGCCTGCTCCACGAGAACGGCAGATTCCAGTAGTTTGCCCTTGATGACGTTGTTCACGTAAATCAGCATGTCATCGGGCGTCAGTTCGCCTTCGAACAGGGCATTCACCTTGGCGATGATTTCGGCCAGCCGCGCCTTCTGCTTGTCGCGCACCTCGCCCGTTCCAGGCTCGCCCAAGGGACGCAGCTTGTCGCCCTGCCCCAGATGCAGCGGCAGATTGTGCGTGCCCTTGTTGCGCAGCGTGTGGTGGGTCAGCTTCACGCCGGAAAGGTCCACCTCGTCCCGCTCCCGCCCGAATTCCAGCAGGGGCAGCAACCGGCGAAAGAAGATGGCGCGCTTTTCGATGTCCGTGTTGCCGTAGTCGAATATCTGCGAAAGAAAGGAATACACCCGCAGGTAGGTGCCCAGATTGCGCTTGAACAGTTCAAGCGCGTTTTTCTCGTCGCGGGCGTTCTTTTCTGCCGTGGCGTCGTGCACCCCTTGCGCGGTCTTTATGGCGCGCTGCAATTCCTTGTACCGCTTCAACAAACGGTCTGCCACCGGGGCTATGGCCGCAGCAAGCTCGCGCTGGGTGCCGTACGGGTCCAGTTCGGCATTGACCACCCGGTCCACCTCATTGGCGTCGTAGTGGCCCGTGCCGTCCAGAGTGGCCCGCAGGTCGTACACCAGGTTCGGGTCGGTCACGTCTGCAAGTTCCGCCGTCTCGTAGTAAACCTTGAAGGCGCGCAGCACTTCGGCGGGCTCGTTGGCGAAGTCGAGCACGTACGTGGTGTCCTTGCCCGGATGCGCCCGGTTGAGGCGTGACAGGGTCTGCACCGCCTGAATGCCAGCCAGCTTCTTGTCCACGTACATGCCGCACAGCAGCGGCTGGTCGAACCCGGTCTGAAATTTGTTGGCCACCAGCAGAATCTGATAGGCGTCCGTGCCGAACGCCTCGCGGATGTCCCGCCCGTTCAGGTTGGGGTTCAGCACCTTGCTGTGCTCGGTGAAGCCTTCCGGCCCCATGTCGTCGTCGCGCACCTCGCCGGAAAAGGCCACCAGCGTGCCGATCTTGTAGCCCTGCTCGCGGATGTATTTGGTGATGGCAAGCTGCCAGCGTACCACTTCCTGCCTGCTGCCGGTAACCACCATGGCCTTGCCCTGCCCGTCCAGCAGCGGGGCCACGTTTTCGCGAAAGTGTTCGACGACCAGCTTTACCTTCTGGCTGATGTTGTAGGGGTGCAGGCGCACCCAGCGCATGATGCCCTTCACGGCCTCGCTGCGCTCCACCTCTTTTTCGTCCCATTCCTTGCCGTTGCTGGCCAGCCGAAACGCCAGCTTGTACGGCGTGTAGTTGCGCAGCACGTCGAGAATGAACTTTTCCTCGATGGCCTGCCGCATGCTGTACACATGAAAGGGGGCGGGCAGGTTGTCCACGCTGGCGGGCAGCGCCGGGTCGGGCCGCCTGCCGAACAGTTCCAGCGTCTTGGCCTTGGGCGTGGCGGTAAACGCCACGTAGGTGATGCCCTTCGCGTTGGCCCGCGCGGCCATCTGGGCGGCGAGGATGTCTTCGTTGCTGATTTCGCCGCCGTCTTCCAGTTCCCTGATTTCTTCGGCGGAAAGCACCTGCTTCAGCTTGGAGGCGGCCTCTCCGGTTTGCGAACTGTGCGCCTCGTCCGCGATGACGGCAAAGGTCTTGCCCTGCGTGGCGGCCAGTTCCTGCACTGTCTTCAGGGCAAAGGGAAAGGTCTGGATGGTGCACACCACGATCTTCTTGCCGCCTGACAGTGCCGTGGCCAGCGCGCCGCTCTTGCTGCCGTTGTCGCTGGTGATGGTGGCCACCACCCCGGTTGTCCGTTCAAAGGCAAAGATGGCTTCCTGCAACTGGGCGTCCAGCACCGTGCGGTCGCTGACCACCAGCACGGAATCGAACAGCTTGTGCAGTTGCTCATCGTGCAGGTCGGCCAGAAAGTGGGCCGCCCACGCTATGGAGTTGGTCTTGCCCGACCCGGCGGAATGCTGGATGAGGTACTTGTGCCCCGGCCCTTCCTGCCGCACCGCCCGCACCAGCCTGCGCGTGGCGTCCAACTGGTGGTAGCGGGGAAAGATGACCTTCTCTATCTGCTTCTTTGGCCCGCGCAGGGCCACTATGTACCGCCCGATGATCTCCAGCCAGCTTTCGCGCTCCCACACCTCTTCCCACAGGTAGGCGGTGGCGTGCCCCGCCGGGTTGGGCGCGTTGCCCGCCGCCCCGGCGTTGCCCCTGTCAAAGGGCAGAAAACGCGTGTCCGGCCCGTCCAGCCGGGTGGCCATGCGCACCAGCGAATTGCTGACGGCAAAATGCACCAGCGCCCCGCGCGGAAAGTCCAGCAGCGGTTCTGCCGTGCCCTGCCCCTTGGGGCGCGGCTGGCGGTCAAAGCGGTACTGGTCCACGGCGTCGTGTACCGATTGGGTGAAGTCGGTCTTCAGTTCCACCGTGGCCACCGGCAGTCCGTTCAGGAACAGCACGAGGTCAAGGCTGTTTTCATGGTGCACGGAATAGTGCGCCTGCCGCACCACCCGCAGGCGGTTGGCCGCGTAGCGCGCCTGAAGTTGGTCGTTCATGGCCAGTGCAGGGCGGAACTGGGCAAGCAGCAGGGGTTCGCGCAGGCCGATCAGTTCCACCCCGTGACGCAGAACGTCCAGCGTGCCCCGGTCATCGAGTTGTTTGCGGATGCGGTCCAGCAGCACGTTCTGCGCTGCCGGGCCATGGCTTTTGGCCAGCGCGTCCCATGCCCTGGGCTGGGCCTGCCGCACCCAGGCAACGACATCTTCCGGAAACAGCGCGCGGGCGCGGTCGTACCGGGCGGCATCGTCCGCCGCGTACTCCCAGCCGTGCGAGGCCAGATGATTGCAGATGTCGTTTTCGAACTCGATTTCCTTGTGGTGGCTCATGCTGGCTCCGTGGTGGCGGCATCTATCTGACGTGCTTCCCACTCGCGGAATGTTTCGCTGGTGCCCGCAAGCTTCCACGCCTTCGGGCCGTTGGTATTCTGTCCGATGATGACTGCTGCGGCGGCGCTGGGGCTGCGAAAGGCGTAGCTTTTGGCGAAGACGCAGTGTGTGTCCTGCTCCACCAGCACCCCGGAGGCGCGCAATTGTTCGTGAAGACGGGCATAGCCGCCATCCGCCGTGCTTTCCCCAACCCACCGCAAGCGCGCATTGGACTGGGCGAGTACTACGAACCCTTCTTCCTCAAGCTGGGCCGTTGCGCTCAGCCCATGTTTTTTCAGGATCAGCTCGAAAAGAGGGGAGTGTGAAGTGCCGTTGGTGGGCGCTTCACACTCTTGTGTTTTTGCAGGCTTGGCGAATTCCTGAAAGATGTCGATGCGCAGGGCGGGCAGGGTCATCAGCAGGTAGGAAAGGAACGATTCCATGTTGGCCTGTGCCGCCTCGGAAAGACCGGGGCGCGGCGGGGTATTGGCGTTCTCCAGTTCCCACCGTTTCACGCTGCGGGCAATTTCCACAAGGCGCGATTCCAGGTACTTCACGTGCGCCTTGTTCAGGGTGTTGGCCCCAGTGGTGACCAGTACGGCCTGCGTCCACCAGTCCCTTTTTTGGTCGTGGCTGCGGATGCGGTCGGCAATGTCCTCGCCCTCGCCAATGTAGGCCAGCGGTGCGCCGTCCGCTTCGCCCAACAGCAGGTACACCCCGGTGTAACGCGCTTCCTTGCGTTCCAGCGCCGCCTTTATGCGCGTGCGCGGAAACAACAGCACATGCCCGGTCCAGTTGAACACCTCTGCCGTCTGCATGCCTTCCGGCTTGCCGTCGATGAAGAACAGTTCGAGCGAGCGCCCGACGGAACCAATGGTCATGCGGCCTCCGGTTGGGGGGCGTAGCCCCGTACGTCTATCTTGCCCGTGACGGCGGCGGAGATGAGGGCGGAACGGCGTTCCTTGAGAAGAGAGATGGCGTGTTGGGCCTCGTTGATAAGTTGTTCTAGGTTTTTTGTTTCAATCTCCAGAAAAGATGAAATCTTCTTTTGTTCATCAAATGGAGGAGCTGCTATTAGAAGCTGGCTGTATCGCGATGGATTTAGATTACATTGTCCGATAGATATGAATGCTAAAGACCGTGCTTCGCCCAATATTTCTTGAGTGTTTAGCAAGAATGAAAAAAAATATGGATCAAAACTGTCGCGCATGCGAATTCTGACGAGATAGGATGCAAAACTAGTTGGGTATTTATCGTTTCCGATAAATAACCCAACTTTTCCGATAAGTTCCAAGCTGTTTGTTCTGTTGAATAGGAGGTCTTCATTTGCCAAGAGCAATTCACTCGGTGTGTGCTCTGTGTATTTGATATCATCATATATTATCTTACCATCTTGTATGTTTCCCATCCTAAGTACGGCTATTCCCCCGTCGGGGAATAGAGGTTCAGAAATGCCGTAATCATATGATAAGAAGGTTCTTTTCAGATGTAATACAGTCCAATGTTGCGGAACATTCCCGAGCCACGTCATGCCGCTGTCCTTCATAGGCGCATTGGGATCAAGCCCCTTGGTGACGGCATGTGAGATAACCGCCTGACGCTTTTCCTTGAGTAGTTCGATCAGCGTTTGCTGTTCGGCAATCAGGGCGTCGATCTTGGCGGTCTCGTGGTCGAGGAAAGATGCGATGAGGGATTGTTCTGATACGGGTGGAATAGGAATGCGCAGGCAAGTTATGACTTCAACGGACAATCCGGGCTGTGCAGCCGAGATAGAATATTGACCTAATTTCATTGCCCGAAGTAGCTCCCCCAGCCACTTCTCAGAGAGTGTAGATGTTTTTGTAACGACAATAGCATGCTCAGAGGCCCAGAACTTGCCAGAGGCATAATTCAGATTGCCGCAAAGTGCTCCTTGGCGTCCGATAAGTGGATAGAAGCCGTCATGAGTGTATGAGTGGGTATACCCACGTAAACCGTTTCCCCCATAAACAGGATACGTTCCCTTTTCTTCTATTAGATCTGGGGATATTGTCGTACCACTTTTGAGATTTGCAATCCGCTTTAACGAGATCATATTCCAATGGCTCGGCACCTCGCCCAGCCATTCCACACCACTGTCCTTGTAGTCGGGATACGTCGGAAAGCTCATGCCATCAGCCCTTCGATCATGGCCTTGATGCGGTCGGTGGTCCGCTTCAGGTCGGCGTCAATGTCCGCCAGCGGGCGGGGCGGGGTAAACACGTAGAAATGCCGGTTGAAGGGTATTTCGTAGCCCACCTTTGTCTTGTCGTGGTCTATCCAGGCATCGGGCACGTGGGGCAGCACCTCTCGCTTGAAGTAGGTTTCCACGTCTTCGTGCAGGGGCACGTTTTCCGTATCGCGCAGTTTGCTGTCCGGCGCGGGCTTGCCCTTGGCCTTGCCGCGCTGCCCCAGCACTATGTTGCCCGCCGCGTCCCGTTCCGGGCGTTCCACGGTAATGGTGCGGTAGCCGAAATCGCTGTTGTTGAAGATGCGGCTTACCGGCTTGCCGTCCTGCTCTGCCTCCACAAACTGCCCGAACAGGCGCACGATTTCCGCAATGTGTTCGTCCGACAGTTCCTTGCGCTTGGAGCCAAGGCTTTTGCGCATTTTTTGCCACATGGCGGAAGCGTCGATAAGCTGCACCTTGCCCTTGCGGTGGGCGGGCTTGCGGTTGGTCACAATCCACACGTAGGTGCTGATGCCGGTGTTGTAGAACATGTCCGTGGGCAACCCGATAATGGCTTCCAGCAGGTCGTTTTCCAGCACGTGGCGGCGTATTTCGCTTTCTCCGCTGCCTGCGCCGCCGGTGAACAGCGGCGATCCGTTCAGCACGATGCCGAAGCGGCTGCCCCCTTCGTCCACCGGGCGCATCTTGCTGAGCAGGTGCAGCAGGAACAGCATGGAACCGTCGGAAACGCGCGGCAGGCCGGGGCCGAAGCGCCCGTTGTAGCCCTGCTGTTCATGTTCCTTGCGTACTTCCTTTTCCACCTTCTTCCATTCCACGCCAAAGGGCGGGTTGGAGAGCATGTAGTCGAAGTGCTGCCCGCCGTGCCCGTCGTCGGACAGGGTGTTGCCGAACACGATGTTGCCGACGTCCTGCCCCTTGATCAGCATGTCCGCCTTGCAGATGGCGTAGGATTCCGGGTTCAGTTCCTGCCCGTACATGGTCAGGCGCGCCTTCGGGTTGTGATCGTCCAGATATTCGCCCGCGATGGACAGCATGCCCCCGGTGCCCGCCGTGGGGTCGTAGATGGTGCGCACCACGCCGGGCGTGGAGAGCATGTCGTCATCCTCGATGAAGATCAGGTTGACCATCAGCCGGATGACCTCGCGCGGGGTAAAGTGTTCCCCGGCGGTTTCGTTGGAAAGTTCGGCAAACTTGCGGATCAGTTCCTCGAACACAAGGCCCATCTGGGCGTTGCTGACCTCGTCGGGGTGCAGGTCTATCTGGGTGAACCGCTCGGTAACCTGATAGAGCAGGTTGGCCTTGTGCAGCCGTTCTACCTGGGCGTGAAACTCGAACCGCTCGAAGATGTCGCGTACCTCGGCAGAGAACGCGCCAATGTAGCTGAACAGGTTTTCACGGATGTGGTCCTGGTCGCCCATCAGTTTCTTGAGGTCCAGCGGGGAGGCGTTGAAAAAGCTCTGTCCGGCGGCGCGCAGCAGAAACGGATCCGGTGCGATGCCCAGCCGCTGCTTGTCGGCCAGTTCTTCCAGCACCTTGACCTTGGTGGGGGCCAGCACGCAGTCCAGGCGGCGCAGCACGGTAAAGGGCAGGATGACCCGGCCATATTCGGATTGTTTGTAGTCGCCCCGCAGAAGGTCGGCGACGGACCAGATGAACGCGGAAAGGGCTTGCTGATTCATGCGTGTGTAGTTCCGGTGGAGCGTGAGATGTCGGTATGAAGCGGGTGCGGCAGGGCGCCCCGTGCGTTGGCGATGTTGGGCGAAACAGTACAGACAAGCATATCCCGAAGCAAGGCGAGGTTGGGGAAGGGACAAGGGTCAGGATGGGGGTGAGTTGCGTGGCGCAGCCCGTGCGGTGTCGTCATCTCTCGCCCTTCCCAACCAACCCCGCGCCTGCTATCCCACTAAGCATGAAGCTGGCGGTCATTTCCGACATTCACGGCAACCTCGGCGCGTTCAAGGCGGTGCTGGCCGACATGGACGCGCAGGGGGCCACCTGCGCAGTGTCGCTGGGCGACAACGTGGGCTACGGGCCGGACCCCGGCCCGGTGCTGCGCCTTGTGGCCAGTCGGCACATTCCCTCGGTGGCGGGCAACCACGAGATGGCCGTGGCCGACGCCCGCTGGCTGCGCGAGTTCAACAGCCAGTCGCGCGATGCCGTGCGCATGACCATGGACTGGCTGGACGACGAAGAGGTGGAACTGGCCCGCGCCATGCCCCGCGTGCTGGTGCGCGATGGCTGCCGCTTCGTGCACGGCATGCCGCCCGATTCGCCCTTCACCTACCTGTACGAATTTCACGGCAAGCGGCTGGCCTCGGTATTCGACCGGTTCCCGGAGCCCCTCTGTTTCGTGGGGCACACCCATGACCTTGAGATGGTCCGGCGCGATGCCGACGGCGTGGTGGCCCGCGAGCCGCTGACAGAGGGGCCGCGCGTGCTGCCCGCCGGGGGGCGTTACCTGATCAGCGCGGGCAGCGTGGGCCAGCCGCGCGACGGCGACAACCGCGCCAAGTACCTGTTGTGGGAACCCGCCCCGCGCCGTCTGACGGTGCGCTTCGTCCCCTACGACGTGCAGGACGCCGCCCGGCGCTTCCGCGAGGCGGGGGTGAATGAGCGGTATGTGTTGCGATTGTTGTAAGGGGTGCCCGACGCCATGTTGCAGAGAACCCCGTCCCGCCACGCCATGCGCCGACCCAGCATGATCCGCCCCGCCACGATGCGTCCGACCATGTCCAGCAACGTCCTGTCCCGCTCCCTGCCGCAGGGGTGCCGCCACTCCGTGGGCATTCCGGCGGGCGCGCCCGCTTTTCTGCCAATTCTCCCCCCGCGCGCCGCGCGCATCCCGCTGCAAGGATTTTCCCCATGCGCATAGGTCGTTACACGGTGTGCGGGCTGCTGGGCCGGGGCGGCATGGGCGCGGTGTACAAGGTGCGCCAGCCGGTCACCGGGCGCATCGCCGCGCTGAAGCTGCTGCGCCCCGCCGACGCGCTGGCCGACCTTTCCGACCCAAGCGATATGGACGACCTGCGCCGCCGTTTCCTGCACGAGGCGCGGGTGATGGCCGCGCTGGACCACCCCCACGTGGCGGCGGTGTGGGATGTGGACGTGGCCCCGGCGGGTACGTTGCGCCTGCCCTCCGGCGACGACTTCTGCCCGCCGCCCGCAGCATGGGGCAGGGGAGAGGGGAACCCGCTCGTGGAGGCTGCGGGGGCTGTGGAGGCTGTGGAGGTCGCGGGGGATACGCGAGCCGCGGACACCGCCGCCCCGGAGGACTGCGACCCGGAGCGTGACCGCGCCGCCCGCGTGGCCCGCTTTGGCGATCTGCCCTTCTTCGTCATGGAATACTACTGCCTGAATCTGGGGCTGCTGATCGGCGAAAGCTATCGGGTAGAGGCCCCCACCCGCCGCCTGCCCCTGCCGCGCGCCTGCCGCTACGCCGCACAGACGCTGGATGCGCTGGCCCGCATGCATCACGCCGGGGTGATCCACCGCGATGTGAAGCCCTTCAACATCATGGTCACCGCCGAAGACGACGTGAAGCTCATCGACTTCGGCCTCTCGCGCCTACGGGGAGAAACGGGCGCGCTGGCGCGTCTGCGCGGCGAAACGAACGTATTGTCGCGTCTGGGCGGCGAAGCGCAGCGCCTGCCGCGCGGGGTGAAGGTGGGCTCGCCGTACTACGCCGCGCCGGAGCAGGAGCGCGACCCGGACGCGGCGGATGGTCGGGCCGACCTGTTTGCCGTGGGGGTGATGCTGTTCCGCATGCTGACCGGCGTGCTGCCCACGGACGAGGCCTTTGGCGGGCGCATCCCCCGCGCCAGCAAGCGCCACGCGGAACTGGACGCGACGTGGGACGATTTCTTCGCGCGGGCCATGGCCCGCGACCCGGCGCAGCGCTTTGCGGACGCCCGGAGCATGGCGGCGGAACTGGATGCGCTGGTGGCCACGTGGCGTCAGCGGGTGGACGCGGTGTGCCTGCTGCCGGAAGGGGATGGGGCAACGGGTGATGGTGGCTTGACCGATGATGCTGACGTGCCGGGCAATGCGGACTACGGAGCGGATGTCGCACCCGATGGGGTGGCGGGCACGGCGGGTGCCAATTTTTCGGATACGGCTGGCGGCGCGACGGTGCACGTCACCTTGCCCGGCCCGGTTGCTCCGGTCAGGTCCACTCCGGTCAGGTCCACCCCGGTGAAGGTCATGCCCCGCCATGCCCGCACCCTGTTCGGGTTGGACGAGTTGTGGCGGCCCGCCGGTCTGTTTGTGCCGTCGTCTCTTCCAGCAGGTGAAGGTCGCACCGTTGGCCCCGCCTGCGGACTGCTGCCGGGCCTGCCCGTGCCGAAGCTGCCCGCCCCGGGCGCACCCGCCACTGGTTCCTGCACGCCCGAATCCGCCGGCCCCGGTGCGTCCTTCGTGTCCGGCGCGGCTGGCCCTGATGCCACTGTCGCTTCCGACTGCCCCGAATCCGTCGCACCCGCCAATCCCCCCGCCAGCCCGATTGATCTTGCCGCGCTGGTGGCGTACCAACCGGCCACGGGGCTGCTGTGGCAGCGCGGCGGCAGCGAATGGGGCCTGACCCTGGCCGAGGCCCGTGCCCATGTGGCCGAGCTGAACGCGGCGCGCTTCGCCGGGTTCGACGACTGGCGGCTGCCCACCGTGGACGAGGTGTGCACCCTGCTGGCCCCGCCGCCGGAAGGGGGCGGCCACTGCGTGCCCCCCGTGCTGGACCCGGCCCCCGACCCGCTGTGGACGGCGGACCGCAAGTCGTTCACGGCGGGGTGGTTCGTCAGCGCGTCCATGGGGTTCGTGGGCTGGCAGGACGACACCTGCCGGTTCCATGTCCGCACGGTCCGCACGGTCGGGGAGGTCCGGGAGGTCCGGAGCGTACGCGGCGATGGCTTGGGGCAGGTTCGGGCGCGGACCGCACCGGGCCACGGTCCCGATGGCGCACGCCCGGCGTAGAGCGGGCGTATCCACCCAGCCCGTTCCCCGGCCTTCGTTCCGCCGCCCGTGCGCAGCTTCCCGAACGCTGCGTTCGACTTGCCCGCGCACAACCGGCCTGCGCACAACGCCTTTTCATCCCTTACGGAATCCGGATGCATAACGAACACGACATGCCCGCCCTGACCCCGCAGGCCGACGATACCGACATCGACTGTCGGGGTTGCGGCACCTGTTGCCGCAAGGGCGGACCGGCCCTGCACACGGAAGACCTTGCCCTGTTCCGGGCCGGGCATCTTGCGCCGGAACACTGCCTGACCTTGCGCGCGGGCGAACTGGCCCGCAATCTGGACGGCCAACTGCGCCCGCTGGAGCGCGAACTGGTGAAACTGCGCCCGCGCATGGCTGCTCGCAGCGGCGACTGGACCTGCCTGTTCCTGAACCAGTCCGACAACCGTTGCGGCGTCTACGTCCACCGTCCCGCCGAATGCCGCGCCCTGCTGTGCCGCGATACCTGGGCCATCAAGACCCTGCACGCCGTGGACCGGGTGACCCGGCTGGACGTGCTGGCGGCATGGGCGGAAGGCGCGGCGGACCGCGCCGGAGCCGCTGTTGGCGCCAGCCGATCCGAAGGCGGGCAGTCCGACTCACCCGGTTCCCCCGATTCAGCTGCCCCTGCCGGTCATGCTATCCCCGGCGGCTGCGCCGCCCCCGGCGTGCCGTGGGCAGACATTCTGGCCGCGCACGAGGAACGCTGCGGCTACGCGGTGCTTGCCGCCACGGGCGCGGCCCTGCAACGCGCGG
>NZ_VRYY01000286.1 GCF_015731765.1 Nitratidesulfovibrio oxamicus | reverse complement strand
GCATGGCCGCCAGCAGGTCGTCGTCCGGGTTCGGGGCGGCCTGCGGCGGGGCCACGGCGGCAAGGCAGGCTTCGCAGGCCTCGTAAGTGAGGTTGGCGGCCAGGTTCACCCACGCGCCGCCGGGCACGCAGGATTGCAGTTCGCCGTCCGGGGCCACTTCCATGGCCAGCACCAGCGCGGGCCGGTCCTGCCCGGCCAGCAGGCTGAAGAAGCCGGTGCCCAGTTCCTCGGGCAGCATGTGGTGGGTGGCTTCCGGCAGGTAGATGCTGGTGGCGCGGCGCAGCACGGCCTTGTCCAGTTCGCTGCCGTAGGGCCAGGCCAGGGCCGGGCAGGCCAGGGCCAGCCACAGGCGAAAGCCCCCGTCGCCGCGCGCCTCGATGTGGAAGGCGTCGTCGATGTCGCGGGTGGTGGCGGAATCTATGGAGATGAACGGGGTGGCCAGCGGATCGCGCCGGGCGGATTCCACGGCGGCGCGCAGCGCGGCGAGGTCGTCCGCGTGATCGGCAGCCCAGGCGTTGCCGGGGGCGTAGCCCGCGCGGTCCATCCAGAAATTGTGGTGCTCCGGCACCAGCCCCCAGGTTTTGGCCAGGTGCAGGGCCAGGTGCGGGTCGTCGGGCAGGCCCTTGGTCACCTGTTTCCAGACAGCCTCGGAGTCGTGGTCGTCCGGGTCGGCCAGGCGGGTCATGACCAGCGCGGCCAGCTGTTCGGCGATGTCCGGGGCGGGGCGCTCCGGCGAGGTTTCCGGCGGCAGGGTGCGGTGGCGCGAGTGCACGTCCCACAGGATGCGCACGAATTCGTTGCCCGCAGCCACAAGGGCTTCGCGCTGGCGGGTGGCTTCCTGCTCGGCCAGGCGGGCGTCCACCTTTTCGGCGGTGTACACCTCGAAGTCGGGCGGCTGGAACTTGAAGTGGGTCTTGCAGGCCAGCATGGCGCGGCCAAGGGCGGCAAGGTCGTCCACTTCGGGCGCTTCCCAGAGCAGTTCCGCGAACCATTCCAGCGAGGCGCGGTCCACCTCGCCCTGGGCCAGGGTCCAGAGTTCCAGCGGGTCGAGCGCGGTTTCGCGGTCGTCGCGGCGCTGGCGGTGCAGTTCCAGCAGGTCGATGATCTGCTGGCGACCGTACTCGCCGGAGTAGACCGGGCCGGACCAGGGCAGCAGGCGGTTGGTGGTGAGCTTGGTTTCGCGGCGGTTGGCGAGCAGCAGGCGCAGCTTGCCTGCCTGTTCTTCGAGCACCCAGGCCGTTATGGGACGGTTGCCCTGCATGAATTCCACGATGCACCCCGGGCCGGGGTAGCGCACGATGCCGGATGGTGCCGCCATGTTTCCCGCTTGGTTTGTGTCGGTGAGGCCGGAGAAGGCGTTTGGGCTGCCGCAGGCGCGCTATGTCAGCGCGGGTACGCTGCGGGCGGAGTTCGTAGGTGCGCCATGTCAGCGCGGGTACGCTGCGGGCGGAATCCGCGCTCTGCGGTCGTCATCCGTAAGATTCGCGCAAGCGCTCATCTAACGGCTGTCGCCTTTTGCCGCCAGACGGCGTTGAATCAAGGTTTTTGATGCTCACGTACAAGAGTACAGCGTTGCTTTCGCCATCCGTAAGGCTCGCGCGTTGCGCTCGCCTAACGGCTGCCGATCTGCGCTCAAAAACCTTGATTCGCCTTGTCTGGCGGGCAAAACTCGTAATTCCTTGCATCGCCCCCGCACCAGCCACCCGCAGCGGAAGACCGCTGCGGGGTATAAGGAAGAAAGGCAATTGCAGGACAAGGAGTTGTCTTGGTTTTGCCTGCGTCAGGTGTGGCGCACGGGAGGGCGTGTTTGCAACGTGGAGATTTCGTTCGCTGGCGAGGAAAACGAGCCTGACATGACGGAGTATACTCTTTTCGTATTCGACGGAGTGGCAGGCGCAGTTTGACGAAGCCAGCGGGCGAAAGAACACGTTGCGGGCACGCCCTAGTGTTTGAACGACCGTTGCCCCGTGAAAACCATGGCCACCTGCGGGCTGGCCTCGTTCACGGCCATGATCACTTCGTGGTCGCGCATGGAGCCGCCGGGCTGGGCGATGGCGGCAACGCCCTGCGCCAGGGCTACGTCCACGCCGTCGCGGAAGGGGAAGAACCCGTCGGAGACCAGCACGGTGCCGGGCAGGCCGCCGCGTTCGTCCCTGGTGCGGCGTTCGATGGCGGCCAGCGAGTCGGCCAGGGCCGGATCGGCGGCGGCCTTCTGCTTCAGGTCGTACAGCGAGCAGTTGTGCGCGGCGAAGGCCAGCGAGTCGGCGTACTTGGTATGGGCCTTGTGGATGGCCAGCTCCACGCAGCCCACGCGGTCCTGTTCGCCGGTGCCGATGGCCACGGTGGCGCCATTGCGCGCGAAGATCACCGAGTTGGACGTGACGCCCGATTCCACTGCCCAGGCGAACAGCAGGTCGTCTGCCTCCTGCTTCGAGGGCGCGCGGGCGGTGACGGTGACGCCGTCCTTGCTGGTGGCCTCGGCGGGCAGGAAGTCGGCCACGGTGCGGATGCGGTTGCGGAACGAATGCTGGATGACCATGCCGCCGTCGGTCAGGCTCTTGATGTCCAGGAACGGCGCATCGGCGAAATGTTCAAGCTGGGCCAGGCCGGGCATGCGCAGGATGCGCAGGTTCTTGCGGGTTTGCAGCAGTTCCAGCACGCCGGGTTCGAAGTCGGGCGCGGCCACCACCTCGAAGTAGTTGGCGGCGATGAGTTCACCGGCGGCGCGGCAAAGCGGGCGGTTGACCACCACGGCCCCGCCGAAGGCGGCGATCCTGTCGCAGTTGTAGGCCTTGTCCAGCGCGTCGGCCACGCCCGCATCGGACCAGGCGGCCCCGCACGGATTGTTGTGCTTCAGGATCACGGCGGCGGGGCGCGCGGCCAGGTACTGCAGGATGTTCACCCCGTTGTCCACGTCGGTCAGGTTGGTCTTGCCGGGGTGCTTGCCTGCCTGGACCATGTGTTCTTCGGCGATGGCCGAGACAAGGCCCTGCCCGGCGGCGCGAAAGGCCACGCCGCCAAGGGTCAGTCCGCCGTCGGCCAGTTCGTACAGGGCGGCGGGCTGGTCGGGGTTTTCGCCGTAGCGCAGGCCCTTGCGTTCACCGTCGATGGTCCAGGTGCGCTTGCGGTAGGTCAGGGTGGTGTCGCCCAGCGTCAGGGTAAGGGAATCCGGAAACGGATCGTCCTGGAGGGTGCGGTACATGTCCTTGAGGCTGGCGGGCTTCGGCGAAGTCATGACGGGCTCCGGCAAGGGCGGCGCGGGCCCGGCAACGCAGCATGCATCCGGCGTGCGCGGGTGCGCGCAAAGGCCGGGTGCGGCGTGCCGGATACGGCGGGCCTG
>NZ_VRYY01000285.1 GCF_015731765.1 Nitratidesulfovibrio oxamicus | reverse complement strand
GGCGTTGGCCGCCGCCTGCGAGGCGCTGTGGGCCACCTCCAGCATGCTGGCGTTCATCTGCTCCATGGCGGTGGCCGTCTCGGAGGCGCGGGCGCGCTGCCTGTCGGCCCCGCCGTTGGCGTCCTGCACCTGGCGGGACAGTTCGTCCGCCGCGGTGGCCACCTGCCGGGCAATGACGTCGGCCTGTTCGGCCACGCGGGTTATGGCGGCGTGCTGGGCCTCTGTGCGGGCCTGCTGGGTGCGCAGGTCGGTAACGTCGGCATAGATGGTGAAAGCCCCGATGAGCGTGCCGTCAAGGTCGTACAGCGGGGCCACGTCCACCTGGGCGTGCACGGTCTTGCCGGTCTCGGTGGTCAGGTCCACGCTCAGGTTGCATTCGGCGCTGCCGCTTTTCAGGCAGCGCCGGGTGGCCATGTCGTCAACATCCCGGCCATACACGAAGTGGTCCAACTGCCTGCCTTCCCAGTCCCTGGGAGTGCCGGGGCGCTCCAGCAGGCGCACCAGCGCGTCATTGGTGAAGACCACCTTTTCGTCGGGCGAGCTGATGGCAAAGGGCATTGTCATGCCGTTCAGCACCCCCTGGGTGAAGCCTAGCTTGCTCTTCATCTCGGCCACCATGGCGTTGACCGCGCCAATGGTGTCGCCCACGGCGTCGCGCGCCTCGTAGCGCATGGTGGCGGAAAAATCGCCCGCTGCCACGGTGCGGGCATAGGCGGCCAGTTGCCCCATGGGCTTCATCAGTTCACGCACCAGCAGCCACACGAACAGCACCGCCAGCGCCAGCGCGGCCACGCCGCCGCCCGCCGTCCAGCGCAGCATGTCGGTGTCCGCGCCCTGCAACATCTCGTCGTGGGTCATGGCCACGGCCAGATACATGTCCCATGGCTCGAAATAGCGCACGTAGCCCACCTTGCGGCCCTGATATTCCCATTCCAGGAAGCCGTTGCGGGTTTCCAGCATCTGCTTGCCGTAGGCGTCCTGCAGGATATTGGTGCCGGTGCGGGTGGGGTGCTGCACTCGGGTGCCGTCGGGCGCAAAGATGAAGGTGTAGCCGCGCCCGCCCACCTTGGCCTGGCCGAACATGGTGCGGAAGGCCTCCGTAAGCAGGGGGTCGCCCACGAACAGCGCGCCGACGACCGCGCCATAGGAATCCTTCACAGGGCGGTAATGGGTGCGGAAGGCCTTGCCCATGACCATGGCGCGGCCCGTATAGTCGTTGCCCGAGGCAACGGCCTTGTACACAGGGCTGGATTCGGAAATGTAGGTGTCGATGGCGCGCTTGCCATGGGCATCGGTGATGGTGGTGGCCACGCGCAGCAGCTTGCCGGGCAGCAGCGCGAACAGGGTGGCGTCCGAACCCACGGTGCGCTTGTGCCGTTCCACCAGCGCGTTGGGCGAGAAGGGCAGGGGCATGCCGTCGCTGCTCAGTTCGAAATCGGGCACGGATACGGTGGATGTGGCCCCGGTCGTCTGGTCCGCCACCGTATGCGTGGCCGCGTTGGCCGCGCTGACGTGCAGTTCGCCCTGGCCCAGCAGCGCGCTGGCCAGTGCTTCCAGACTGTTGTGCAGTGCTTCGCCGCCAATGCGGTCCTGCATGGCCGCCACGCCGCACATGGCGTCCATGAACCCGGCCAGGTTGTCTTTGCCCAACCTGTCCAGCGTGCCCTGGGTTCGCCAGGCTACCAGGCCGGACAGGAACACGATGGTACACAGCACCACCCCGATGACTCCGGAATACATCTTGGTGCTGATCCTGAGTGTGTCTAGCCGCATTGTCGTCGCCTCCCGTTGACGGTCCCACGCAGGTGCGCAAGGCCTCACTTCCCCCGACGGGGGATTGCACTGTTTTTCACAAGAGGTCAATCGGTTTTGGTATGCCACGGTGCCAATGGAGTGAGTGGAAGTGACGGATTTGCAGCATCTCGGTTCCAAGGTTGCGCCATCGCGGTGCGGGAATTGTGCAGGATAGTAAGGAATTATTTATTTTGCGATTGCGCGGAAACGCGGACGTGTGTATCGATTTGTTGTTTTTGTGTGGGGCAGCATACTGCCCAGCAGCGGTGCCGTTGTTTTGACGGGGCAAGGGAGGCAGGCAGGTTGTCAATGTGCGCGGGTTCTGCGTGCGTGGTTGCGGCAAAATGCCGGCGCGTGACGCGGGGAATGCAATTTACGTATGATATTTAAGGGGTTTGTTCATGAAAAAATGGATTATTGCTGCGGCAATGGGGTTCGGATTGATGATTTTGTGTGTGGGAGATTCCTCAGCAGCTGACTTCCGTAAGATTATTTATGACCTTGAGTTTGATACGCCGACTGAATATAAAATTGCAGAAAATAAATACCGGAAGTTTAGCTACAGAAAAGGTGATCAAGATGGTCTTGTGTTGCCGTGCGTTGAAGGAGGTATACGAAATGAGAGATGTATATTCATACTTCCTGAACCAAGCGTGTACAGTGACAGCAAGAGTGACGATTTTGGGTTTGTTGTTGGTGCCGTAACTTACGGAGGGACTGGGGTTGTCGTCACCATGTGGGGTATCTATGTCGACAATGGATGGTATGTGACAACTCCTCCGGTGCGACTGGGCGACCGCATACACATTGAATCCGTCAAGTGTGTGGAAAATGCCATTACCATCAACGCTGTGGTGCAGGGTCCAGACGACCCACTGTGTTGTCCTACGCAAAAAGCGGTGCTCAAGTACCGTCTGGAACGTGGAAAGCTCGTCAGCGCACGGTGAAGGCAGTCGGAACCGTGCGTTGCGCACGTTCGAAATGCGTCAAGGCCGCAGCCCCGGGATATTCCCGGTTCTGCGGCCTTTGCATGCATGGGGCGGAGAAGCCTCGTGCCTCTCAGTTCCTTTCGTCGGTGCGTAGCGCGGTTAGGCGCTTCACCTGGCGGCACACGCCCATGACCAGGTCGAATTCGTGGCGGCGCAGCCGGGTGCGTCCCAGAAAGCGGCGCACCGGCATCATGAAGTAGTCCGGGTTGTCGGCGCGCAGGTAGTCGATGGCCAGCAGGGTGTCGCGCAGGGTGTCGTGCAGCAGTTCCAGTTCCGCGTGGTTGGCCAGGCGAGAATCCGGGGCCGGACCGGGGCGGAAGGGGTGCGCCGCCGTGCCCTTCAGGCATTCGTACAGCACCACCAGCACGGCCTGGGCCAGGTTCAGCGACGAGGCCTCCGGCGCGGTGGGAATGGTCAGCAGGCGGTGACAGTGCTCGATCTCGTCATTGGTGAGCCCCCGGTCCTCCGGGCCGAACACCACGGCCACCCGGTCGCCTCCGGCCAGCACCGGGCAGGCCTCTGCCGCCGCGCGCTCGGGTGAGAGCAGTTCGCGCCGCCAGCCGCCCGTGCG
>NZ_VRYY01000284.1 GCF_015731765.1 Nitratidesulfovibrio oxamicus | reverse complement strand
GGCCGTCGCAGGCCGCCGCCGCGCGCCGTTGCCGCGCGCATCGCCCGCCGGTGCGGCACCCTACATCATCTTTTCCGGAGATTACAACATGTCGGACAACGCGCTGCCCAAGGGCTACGAGCCTCGGGACGTAGAATCCCGCTGGCGTGCCCACTGGGAGGGGAACAAGACCTTCACCCCCGACCTGGACGCCCCCGGCGAACCCTTCTCCATCGTCATACCGCCGCCCAACGTCACCGGGGCCCTGCACATGGGCCACGCCCTCAACCTGACCATTCAGGACATCCTGTGCCGCCATGCCCGCCAGAAGGGCAGGAAGGTGCTGTGGGTGCCGGGCACTGACCACGCGGGCATAGCCACCCAGAACGTGGTGGAACGCGGGCTGGCCAAGGAAGGCAAGGGCCGCCACGACCTGGGCCGCGAGAAGTTCATCGAGCGGGTATGGGAATGGCGTGAGGAATACGGTACCCGCATCCTGAACCAGATCCGCGCCATGGGCGCCTCGGTGGACTGGACGCGCGAACGCTTCACCATGGACGAGGGCCTGTCGCGCGCCGTGCGCCAGGTGTTCGTGAAGCTGTACGACGACGGCCTGATCTACAAGGGCGACTACATCATCAACTGGTGCAACCGCTGCCATACCGCCCTTGCCGACGACGAGGTGGATCACCTGCCGCGCAAGGACCACCTGTGGCAACTGCGCTACCCGCTGGCCGACGGCAGCGGTGAGTTGGTCATCGCCACCACCCGTCCGGAAACCATGTTCGGCGACACCGCCGTGTGCGTGCACCCCGAAGACGAGCGGTACACCGCCTTCATCGGCAAGATGGTGAAGCTGCCCCTGACGGACCGCGAGATTCCGGTCATCGCCGACAACTACGTGGACCGCGAATTCGGCACCGGCGCGCTGAAGGTCACCCCCTCGCACGACCACAACGACTGGGAACTGGGGCACCGCCACAAGCTGGAATTTCTTCAGGTCATCGACGAGAACGGCGTGATGAACGAACACGCCGGGATCTACGCGGGCCTGACCAAGGAAGAATGCCGCAAGCGCGTGGTGGCCGACCTTGCCGCCCAGGGCGTGCTGGTCAAGGAAGAGGAACTGGACCACAGCGTGGGCCATTGCTACCGCTGCAAGTCGGTCATCGAGCCGCACGTGTCCACCCAGTGGTTCGTGGCGGCCAGCAAGATGGCCCCGCGCGCCCGCGCTGCCGTGCCCGCCGCCACGCAGATATTTCCCGACAACTGGGAAAAGACCTACTACAACTGGCTGGACAACATCCGCGACTGGTGCATCAGCCGCCAGATATGGTGGGGCCACCGCATTCCCGCGTGGACCTGCGGCGACTGCGGCAAGCTCATCGTGGCCGTGGACGCGCCGGAACGCTGCGCCTGCGGTTCCGCCAATCTGACGCAGGACGAGGACGTGCTGGACACGTGGTTCTCGTCCGCGCTGTGGCCGTTCTCGACCATGGGCTGGCCGGATGACACCCGCGAACTGAAGACCTTCTACCCCACCTCGGTGCTGGTCACCGGCTTCGACATCCTGTTCTTCTGGGTGGCCCGCATGATGATGATGGGGCTGCACTTCATGGACGAGGTGCCGTTCCGCCACGTGTACATCCACGCCCTTGTGCGCGATGCCGAAGGGCGCAAGATGTCCAAGTCCACGGGCAACGTCATCGACCCGCTGGAAATGATCGACAAGTACGGCACCGACTCGCTGCGCTTCACCCTGGCGGCCTTCGCGGCCATGGGGCGCGACATCAAGCTGAGCGAAGAGCGCATCGAGGGCTATCGCCACTTCGTCAACAAGCTGTGGAACGCCGCGCGCTTCGCGCTGATGAACCTGCCCGACGACGAAGTGCCCGCCCCGGTGGACCTGGACACCGTGCAGGGGCTGCACCATCGCTGGATCCTGCATCGGCTGGAAGAGATGAAGGAATCCACCGACGCCGCCATCGTGGGCTACCGCTTCAACGATGCGGCGCAGGGGATGTACCGGTTCATCTGGAACGAGTTCTGCGACTGGTATCTGGAACTCATCAAGCCCGACATGCAGGCGGGCGGCGAACGCAAGGCCGCGGCGCAGCACGTGCTGCTTACCGTGCTGCGCGAAACGCTGACCCTGCTGCACCCCATCATGCCGTTCATCACGTCCGAAATCTGGGCGGCCCTGCCCGGCAACGCGGGCACCGACCTTGCCGTGCAACCCTTCCCCGCCGCGCGTCCCGGCTGCGTCCGGGCAGAGGACGCAGCGCGCATGGAACTGGTGCAGGGCGTCATCGGCGCGGTGCGCACCATCCGGGCGGAACTGAACATCGCCCCCTCGTTGCGCCTGACCGCGCTGGTGCGCACGGCCAATGAACACGACCGGCAGGTGCTGGAAGAAAACCGCCAGATGCTGCTGGTGCTGGCCCGGCTGGAAAACGCCGAGTTCGGCCCGGCCATCGAGGCGCCCAAGGCATCGGCCAGCAACGTGGTGTCCGGCAACGAGGTCATCGTGCCGCTGACCGGCGCCGTGGACTTCGAGGCGGAACTTGCCCGCCTGGACAAGGAACTGGGCAAGATCGAAAAGGATCTGGTGCAGGTCAACAAGAAGCTGGCCAACGAGAGCTTCGTGGACAAGGCCCCCGCCGAGGTGGTGGCCAAGGAGCGCGCCCGCGCCGGTGAACTGGCCGATGCCAAGGCCAAGCTGGAAGCGTTGCAGCAGCGGTTCCGCGAGGCCATCAGCTAGGGTCGTTTCTAAAAGGTCTTTCATCCGTTGGCGTCGTCAAACTTCGCCTGCCATGTCGGTCGAATACGATAAGAGTATACTCCCTCATGGCAGGCTTGTTTTCCTTGCCAACGAACGAAATCCCAATTTAGAAACGCCCCTAGCAAGAGTGATGTGCCAGTGGCACTCGAAAGAATGACAACGCCGCGCCGGGCAACCGGCGCGGCGTTTTGCATGTCCCGCGCGGGCGGTGGTGCGCCTTGCCACCCCGGCATGAATCCGCCATACCGGGCATGCGCGTTTCGCGCATTTCCCGCGCACATCTCCTGCTCCTTTGCGAGGAACACCCCGAGGCTCCCCATGACCGACACCGCCCCCCTGCATCTGGTGGCCCCCTGCGGGCTGGACTGTTCGCGCTGCGTGAACTGTAGCGAAGGGCAGGTGGCCGCCCATGCCAAGGCCATCCGCGACATTCTCGGCCCCGGCTTCGGTCCGTTCGCCGAGCGGCTTGCGGCCATGAACCCGGCCCTGGCCGAATACCCGGCCTTTGCCCGCGTGCTGGACGCGCTGGCGGAGGGGACGTGCCCCGGCTGCAAGACGGAACGCCGCACCTGCCTGCCCACCTGCAAGGTGGCCGGGTGCGCCGCCGCGCGCGG
>NZ_VRYY01000283.1 GCF_015731765.1 Nitratidesulfovibrio oxamicus | reverse complement strand
CCGGCGCGGATCGCCCACGGCGGCATCGTGGCCGCGCTGAACCACGGCCTTGCCCTTGCCCGTGGCCGCCACATCGCCCGCATGGACGCCGACGACACCAGCCACCCGCAGCGCCTGGCCCTGCAATGCGCCTTTCTGGACGCCCACCCGCACATCGGGCTGGTGGGTTGCCGCGTGGACTTCGGCGGCGACCGCGAACGCTGCGGCGGCTACGCCCGGCACGTGGACTGGGTGAACACCCTGCTGGACCCCACGGACATCGCGCTGGCACGCTTTCGCGAATCGCCCTTTGCGCACCCTTCCGTGATGTTCCGCGCGGAACTGCCCGGCCTGCACGGCGCGTACCTCGACGGCCCCTTTCCGGAAGACTACGAGCTGTGGCTGCGCTGGATGGACGCGGGCGTGGCCATGGCCAAGCTGCCGCACACCCTGCTGACCTGGAACGACCCGCCGGGCCGTCTTTCGCGCACCCACCCCAACTACGCGGAAGACGGCTTCTACACCCTGAAGGGGCAATACCTGGCCCGCTGGCTGGCCCGGCACAACCCGAGACACCCCGAGGTGTGGGTGGTGGGCGCGGGCCGCACCAGCCGCCGTCGGGCGCGCCTGTTGATGGAACAGGGCATCGCGGTGCGCGCGTGGATCGACATCGACCCGCGCAAGATCGGCAACCGGGTGGACGGCCTGCCCGTACTGGGGCGCGAGGCCATGCCCGCGCCGGGCGAAGGCTTTCTGGTGGCGTACCTTGCCGGGCACGGCGCGGCGGAAGAACTGGCGGCATTTCTTGATGGCGCGGGCTACGTGCAGGGCCGGGACTACATTCTGGCGGCGTAGCGGAAACGGCCCGCCCGGCACACAACCCTGCCGGGCCCAGCGCGTTCGCCCCCCCCGCCGCCGCAACGTCACCCAACCTTCCGCAAGATTCACCACACCGACACACATGCGCCACCGCCGGGGCGCATTCCTCCTGCAACACCGTCAGGCGATCTGTAGATACTTTCCAGAATCGCCCAACCCGCCGCCGCGCCAAGGCGCTCGCACCGCCCGCGCGGCCCCGGAACCCGCAGGAGGTCGCACTTCATGACCACTGGCGCACCCCGTTCCGCGTCCCGCACCGCCGCACGCCAATCCGCTTCCCATTCCGGCCACGCACAGGATTCCGCAGCACCCAACGCATCACCGGGCGCATCACCGGACGCCGTCCCACCTCGCGCGGGCACGGACAGCACCGCGTCCGCGCACGCATCTTCTCCGCACCCCTCGGCGGCACCGTCCCGTACCCCGCCGCTGTCCATCGACCTGCACGTGCATTCGCGCCACTCCACCCGCCCCTCGCAGTGGATACTGCAAAAGCTGGGCTGCGCGGAAAGCTACACCGACCCGAAAGCGCTGTACGACATCGCCCGCCGCCGGGGCATGGACCTGGTCACCATCACCGACCACAACACCCTGGCGGGCAGCCTTGAAATCGCCCACCTCGACCACACCTTCGTCAGCGAGGAAATCACCGCCTATTTCCCCGAAGACCGCTGCAAGATCCACGTGCTGGCCTGGGACCTGACCGAAGCCCACCACGCCGACATCACCCGCCTGCGCGAGAACATCTACGACCTGGTTGACTACCTGACCGTGTCGGGCATCCCCCATGCCTGCGCCCACGCCATGTACTCGCTGAACGAGCGCCTGACGCTGGACCACATGGAACGGCTGCTGCTGCTCTTTCGGGTGTTCGAGCTGAACGGCTCGCGCGACGACTTCCAGAACGGCATCCTGCGGGCCATCGTGCAGGGGCTGACCCCCGCGGACATGGACGCCATGGCCGACCGGCAGGACATGGCCCCGCGCATGGAGCGGGCGTGGGCAAAGCACCTCATGGCCGGGTCGGACGATCATTCCTCGCTGAACATCGCCCGCAGCCACACCATCATCGAAGGGGTTTCCGGCGTGGGGCACGGTCGCGTGCGCGACGCCCTGCGCGGGGTGATGGAAGGGCGTGGCACGCCGCACGGCAGCGCCGCCACCCCGGTGACCATGGCCCACAACCTGTACGCCATCGCCTACCAGTTCTATAAGCAGCGCTTCGGCCTGGCCCGCCACGTCAACCGCGACACGGTGCTGCGCTTTGCCGACAGGGTGCTGACCGGCGCGCCGGAACCGGAAGGCGGCCTGCTGACGAAACTGCACGGGCTCATCGGATACCGCCGCCCGCGGCTGTCCTTTTCCGCGTCCACCCCGCGCACCGTGCAGGACCACCTGCAAACGGAAGCGGCGGAAACCATCCGTCGCGACCCGGAACTGCGCGCCCTGCTGGACAGTCCCGCCGCCGACATCACCGGCGAGCGCACCGAACAGGCCTGGATGCGCTTTGCCGACCAGGCCTCGGAAAAGGTGCTGCGCACCTTCGCAGACACCCTGCTGGACAACGCCATGGGCGCGGACCTGTTCAGCGTGTTCAACGTGGTGGGCTCCGCCGGATCGCTCTACGCCATCCTGGCCCCGTACTTCGTGGGGTACACCCTGTTCACCAAGGACCGCGCCTTTGCCCGCGCCTGCCGCGACCACTTCCTGCCGCACGAGGCAGAAGCGGCGTCGGGCGCGCCAGGGCAGCAGCACATGCAGCCCGGCACCCGTCCCCATGCCCCCCATGTGGCGGACACGGACGAATGGCACGCCACGGGCCGCCTGAACGTGGGGCACTTCACCGACACCTTCTACGACGTCAACGGCGTGGCCCGCACCCTTCAGATGCAACTGGACATCGCCCGCCGCAACGACAAGCGGTTGCAGGTCATCACCTGCGCCCCCGACGGCGTGGCCGACCCGGAACTGGCCGACCGCTCCGACGTGTTCACCTTTTCGCCCATCGGCTCGTTCGCCATGCCGGAGTACCCCGGCCTTGCCCTGTACTACCCGCCGGTGCTGAAGATGCTGGACCACTGCTATCGCCAGGGCTTCACCCACCTGCATTCGGCCACGCCCGGCCCGGTGGGGCTGGTGGCGCTGGCGGCGGCGCGCATCCTGCGCCTGCCCATCCACGCCACCTACCACACCGCCTTCCCGCAGTACGTGATGATGCTGACCGAGGACGCCGGGCTGGAAGAAGCCATGTGGCGGTACATGATCTGGTACTACAACCAGATGGACCGGGTGTACGTGCCCTCGCACGCCACCGGCGACGAACTGGCGGAACGGGGCATCGCGCGCGAGCGCATCGCCTTCTACCCGCGCGGCATCGACACCGAAACCTTCACCCCGACCCGTCGCAACGGGTTCTTCAGCCGGTACGACGGCAACACCGTTACCCTGCCGCGCACCTTCCCGAACAGCGAAGCGGCGCGCGCCGCCGGGCCGGGCAGGGCGACGCCGCGCGAAGCGGCCCAGCC
>NZ_VRYY01000282.1 GCF_015731765.1 Nitratidesulfovibrio oxamicus | reverse complement strand
CGCCAGCCGTTCCGGCGCCATTCCCTGCGGCGCTGCCGCCAGCCCCCTCCACGGCGCCAAGCTCGGCCAGGCGGCGGTCCAGCGCGTCGGTGCGCGGCCAACCGGTAATGGCCGCAAAGGCCGGATTGGCATACTGGATGGAACCTTCGCCATTCAGGATCAGCAGGGCTCCGGGAAAATTCTCCACCGCCTGCTCCAGCAGGCGCCGCGCTTCCTCGGCCCGGCGGCGCGCCGTAAGGTCGGTAAGCACGCCGATAATGCCGCCCTCGCCTGCCGTGCCCTCGCCGAACACGGTCTTGACCACGCTGAAGTGGCGCACCGCCCCATCGGCGCAGTGCAGGGTCTGCTCGCCAAAACGCGTGCCGCCCGCATGGCGCAGTTCGTCGTCGTCGCGCAGTACGGCAGCGGCCACGTCCGCCGGGTACACGTCGGGAAAGTCGCCCGGCGGACGCCCGCGCACGTCTTCTCGCGCGCAGCCCAGCACCATCCGCGCGAAGCTGGCGTTGCAGTCCACGAAGCGGCCCGTGAAATCGCGATAATAGATGGGGTTGGGAATTGCATTCATCAGCGCCTGCAAAAAGGCCAGGCGACTGCGGGCTTCTTCTTCCGTGGCGGCGCGGCGCTCCAGTTCGCCCAGATAGTCGGCGTTAAGGCGGGTCAGTTCCGCCGTGCGCGCTTCCACCAGTTGCCCCATGCGCAGGCTGTGCCCTTCCAGTCCCCCCATCAATCTATTGAAATAGTTGGACAGGTCGCCTATTTCATCGTGAGTTTCCGGCACCACCCGCACCGAAAGGTCGCCCCCGGCGCCCACGCGCACCCGCTCGGTCAGCCGCCGCAACGGCCCGGTGATGCCCGCGCTGGCGTACAGGCTGGCCAGCGCCACCACCCCGGTGGCCACCAGCAGCCACACGAGGGCAAGGCGGCGCATGCGGTCGAGGGGGGCGTAAATCTCGTCGGTATACCCGGATGCGGCCACGATCCAGTCGTAGTCCGCCAGGTAGGCGTAGACCACGATCTTCTCGCGGTAGCGGTCCTCGCCGGGATTGCGCCAGGAGTAGACAATGCGGCCCGACCGCTTTTGCAGCATCTCGCGCACGAAACGACGGCCCGTGTCGTCGCGCGCGTCGGCTATGTCGCCAGGTTCCATCACCGGATGCACCAGCAACTCGCCCGCCCCGGTCATGACGTAGGCATAGCCGGTTTCACCCACCCGGTGCGAGAGCACCGCGTCGCGCAGCATGGTGACGTCGAGCAGGTTGCGGAATTCCTCGCGGTAGGCGGAAGCGGAAATGATCCAGTCCCACGGCTGGAACCATGTCATGTGCAGAGCTTTGGGCCGGGCGTGCGTTTCGCCGGGGTTGCGCCATTCGTATTGCATGAAGCCTTCATGCAGGCGCGCCTGGTCACGCACGAACTCGAATTCCGAAAGATCGCGCCCCAGCAGCGACGGCACCGGGTGCACCGCCAGCGTGGCGTTGGAGGTAAGGCAATAGATGTAGCCCGACCGGGCTATGCTCATGCGCAGCAGGATGGCGGCGGCATTGGCCTTGGCCTGCGCCTCCGTGATGGCTCCGGAGCGGTACCGCTCGTATTCCAGCGCCACCACGTCGCGGGCCTTTTCCGAAGCGGCGCGCAGGTAGTTGCGCACCGCAAGGTCCGCCCCCACGCGCACGGTGCCCAGAATGGACTGGGGGGCCGCGTGCAGCCGCTCCTCCACGGCCTGCTCCACGGCATTGCGGGCATAGATGTACGCACCGACGACGCCGCACAGCAGCAACACGAGGAACACCAGCATGTAGCTGGCCAGCAGTTTGCCCCGAATGCCCAGACCGGTCATGCAGCCTCCCCGGAGTACCCGATGGCCTATCTTGCCAGATGAAACGCGCGCGGAAAACCCCGCCCCGCCAATCTTGCGAAAAAACCTGCGGCATTGCCCGGTGCGTGACGACGGGGCGGCACCGGGGTGGCGGGGCGGCACCGGGGTGGCGGAGCGGCAGGGGACGGCGGGGACGGCGGGGACGGAGGACAGAGGGGAGGAACGCGACCGGGGCGGGAAGCCGGGGAGGTGGCCGGGCAGGGGTACAGGCAACGAAAGGAGCGGCCCCGTGAGGAGCGGGGACCTGGAGGGACGCAGCCCAAGGAATCACAGCCGTCAACGACGCGGCCCGCCGCATCCGTGTGGGGAGATGCGACGGGCCGTCGTTGGCGTTGCCGGTACAGCGGCGGACGAGGAGGACAGGTGTCCGGAAACGCAGGAGGCGCTACTTGTTCCGCGCGGCCTTCACCTGTTCCAGGGTGTCCTCGAAGCTCCGGCGGTGGGCATCGTCGGCAAGACGCACGGCCTCTTCGGCCAGTCGTTCTGCTTCCTCCAGTTTCTCGCCGCGCGTCAGCAGCAACCAGGCAAGATTGTTGCGCGCCGGGGCCGATTCCGCCTCGGGCAGGGCATGGATGGCCTTGCGGTAGTGGCTTTCCGCCTCTTCCGTCTCGCCTTTCTGGAACAGCAGGTTGGCCAGGAACAGGTGGGCCTGGGGCACGTCGTCACGCACGGCCTCGGCGTATTCGCGCCGGGCCAGGTCCAGTTCACCCTTCTGCTCGTAGGCGCGGCCCAGTTCCAGGTGTTCCGCGCCGGACAACGGATCCTGATAGATGCCGATGCGCGGCAGGGCGCATCCGGCCAGCAGCAGGCCCAGCAGCAGGCACGACAGGGCGGCGCGCCATGCGGGGCGCGGCATGTCGGATGCATGGCCGGATGCATGGCCGGATGTCCGGAAGGACGATTGGGCAGGCCGAAGGACGGCAGCGCCGGAAACGGCAGCAGGGGCGACGGCAAGGGGCGTGGGGTCCGGCATGGAACCTCCCGTGACGGTTCGGGCTACGGGGCGGGCGCAGGGGCCGGTTCCTGCCGTCGGACCTCCAGCGTCCAGCGGTCGGTGCGGTCCCAGGTGCGCAGAAACGAAGCCCACGGCAGCCGTTGCAGGGGGGTGCGGTCGGAATTCACGATGACCGCGTCAGGCGCATAGCCCACCACCACCATGAAATGATAGGTGCTCACCGGCCCGTAGCCGTGGTCCACCATGACGATGCGCGGCTGGCCGGAATCCACGGCGGCCATCAGGTCGGCCACGGAGCCGTCGTACCAGCGGCTGGAAAGCCCCAGGGTGCGCGGGTACAGGGCAAGGTCCAGCGAAAGCGTGCCGTGCATGCCGGGGCGAAAGATGGCCGCCGCGACGCCGTCCGGCGTGGCCTGGGCGCCCGTAACCCCCAGGTGGCGCAACACCCCGGCCAGCGAGGCGGGGCCGCACTGGTACTGTTCCTGTGCAAAGAACGGCACGTCGGGGATGATCCGCTCGGCGGCGGGGCGGGCGGGGTCCGGCGCAAGGCTGCCGGGGCCGCGCACGCAG
>NZ_VRYY01000281.1 GCF_015731765.1 Nitratidesulfovibrio oxamicus | reverse complement strand
GCTGGCCACCCCGGCGGTCAGGGTGCCCGCGCGGTGCCCGGTCACGATGTCCATGGGGTGGTCGCCCACCATCAGCGCCTCTGCGGGGGCGCGGCCCAGCATGCCCAGCGCGCGCAGCAGGTGGTCCGGGTCTGGCTTTACGCTGGGCACGTCGTCGCGGGTGAGCAGGCAGGGGCACAGGGCGTCCACGTCGGGAAACACGGCCCGCACCGCCTCCGGGCAGTTGCGGGTCACGATGGCAACGGCAACGTCCATGGCGGACAGCGCTGCCAGCATGGGGCGGGTGAACGGAAACAGGCTGCCCCGCGCGGCGGCCTCCACCTCCACGCGGCGGATGGCGGCGTGGGCATCGGCGTGCAGGGCGGCTGCGTCGTCGCGGCGGCCATGCGTTTCCAGCAGGCCCGCCACGTGGGCGATCCATTCCATCACCGGCAGGTCACGCCTGTCGGGAAGTCTCGTCGGCCCCGGCAGTTCCGCCAGCTCTGTTGGACCCGCTTGTCCCGCCTGGCCCGCCAGCCCCGTTTGATGGGGCATGTCCGGCGGATTCGGGCGTTGCGGCGGCTCCAGGTGCACCCGCATGGCCTCCGCCACGGTACGGCGCATGAGGCCGAAGTCCAGCGTGGGCGCGGCAAGGGTGCCGTCGAAGTCGAAGACCACGGCGCGCACGGCCACCCCGGCGCAATGCAGCGTGCGGCGGGCCATCACTGGAACGGGGCCAGTCCCGGCAGGTTCAGCTGGGGCTGGGACTGGGGCGGCGCGGGCCAGGCGTCACTGCTCGGCACCACCAGCGTTGCCGGGTGAAAGCTGGACCAGGCAAACCACATGGCGTTGACGGGGATCAGCTCGTTCAGCACGGCGCCCTTCATGGGGCCAGCCTCGGCCTTGCCGTCGATGGACCATTCGCTGCCGCTTTCGGTGTCCACCAGCCGGTTGGGGCTGCCCTTCTTCAGCGCGAAGGTGGCGGGCTTGCTCCACACCGTGCGGTCGTACACCCGGATCACGTCCAGCCGCCGGTCCACCACGGCCAGCAGCGGTGTGGGGCCCTGGTCGATGTTGGCCACGCCGTTCTTGCGCAGGGTAGCCACGTCGATGGCCAGTTGCTGCCCCTGCACGTCCATGCCGAGGATGGGCGTCTTGGACTTCATGCGCCTGTCCAGCTTGGGCACGGGGTGCATGATGCGGTCGTCGTCGTAGTAGGTGCCGGGCAGCAGGTAGGAACCGTAGGGATCCTTGCCGTACGAGCGGCGGATGGCCGTGGGGGTGGCCAGCACCTTCGCATCCGGCATGGCGGCGCGCGCCACGCCCCAGGTGGTCCACCAGGCGGGTATGCGTTGCAGCACCTTGCCGCGCATGGGGCCGTCGATGGCAATGCCCAGCAGTTGCGACCACAGGCTGCCGGTGGCCCTGTCGAACAGCACGGTGTTGTTGTACAGCAGGCGGCCATCCACGCCGAAGGTGGTCATGAACCGGCCCGCCTGGCCCTTGTACGCGGCCAGCACCCCGGTGAGCGGGCTGTAGGTGATGCAGTAGGTGGCGTCGCCCACCACCTCGTTGACCACCTCGTGCCAGACCATGATGCGCTGGGGGTAGATGCGCGGGCCGTCGGGCAGGCGCACCACGAAGACCGGTTCCGGGTCTTCCAGGCTGAGGGCGGCGCTGATGGTGGAGGTGTATTCCGGGCGGTACAGGGCGGGAATGGCGTCGGGCTTGATCTTGGTTTCCAGCAGGCTGGCCGTCAGCTGCTTCAGGTCGTCGTCGTTGCGGGGGCCCGCGGTGGCGGGCAGCGTCAGGCACAGCAGGGCGGCAAGGCAGGCGCAGACCAGTCCGCCGAGCCTGGGCAATCTGCCGCGCTGGGACAGGCCGCCGCGCTGGAACAGGTAGGCTCGCGCGAGCAGGCCGGACAGTATCGCCGGCACGGTGCAGTGTGGCGGAAAGATGATGCCATATGGTTGCATCCGTTGCCGCATGTGTTAGGTTCTCCTTGGCTGACGGCATGTTGCGGGGACGATGCGTTCCCTGCCCGGCATGCTGCCATGCGTTGCGTGCGGGGGTGCCATGCCGGATGTTCCGGAAGGCATGCCCGCAGGGCATGATGCCGACGGTGCGCGCCCAAGGCCGTTGCATCGGCATCGGGACAAGAATAGAGAAAACGGCGGCATGGGGCAAGGACGCCCCGATCCGTAATATTCGATGACGTTTTGCGACACCCCGGGAGGAACCATGGGCGAAACACCCATCTGCAACGTGCTGGTCTGCGGCGGTGCGGGCTACATCGGCTCGCACATGGTGCGGGCGCTGGTGGCGCGCGGCTGCACGCCCGTGATTTTCGACAATCTTTCCACCGGTCACGCCGATGCCGTGGATGCCGCCGCCCCAGACTGCGACCTGGTGCGCGGCGACCTGCTGGACCGCCAGGCCCTGCGCCGGGTGTTCGCCGAGCACAGCTTTGACGCGGTGATGCACTTTTCCGCCCGCAGCCTGGTGGGCGAATCGGTGCGCGAACCCGCACTGTACTATGCCAACAACGTCACCGGCACCCTGAACCTGCTGGACGCCATGCGCGAGGCTGGTGTGCTGCGGCTGGTGTTCTCGTCCACGGCGGCGGTGTACGGCAACCCGGTCACGGAACGCATCGCGGAGACGCATCCGCTGGCCCCGGTGAACCCCTACGGGGCGTCCAAGCTGATGGTGGAACGCATGCTGGCCGACCACGCCACTGCCTACGGGCTGCGTTCCGTGGCCTTGCGCTACTTCAACGCCGCCGGGGCGGACCGGGCGGGGGGCATCGGCGAATCGCATTCGCCGGAAACGCACCTCATCCCCAACATCCTGCGCGCGGTGCAGGGCACGGGGCCCGCGCTCACCGTGTTCGGCAGCGACTACGACACCCCGGACGGCACCTGCGTGCGCGACTACATCCACGTCAACGACCTGTGCAACGCCCACCTGGCCGCACTGGACAGGCTGCTGGCCGCCCCCGTGGGCACGACGGCACTGAAGGACGGGTTGACGGCAGGGCAGGGCGCCCTGCACTACAACCTCGGCAACGGGCTGGGGTTCACCGTGCGGCAGGTCATCGACGCGGCGGCGCGGGTGACCGGGCGCGAGGTTCCCTATGCCGTGGGGCCGCGCCGCGAAGGCGACCCGGCCCGGCTGGTGGCCGACAGCACGCTGGCTGGCAGGGAACTGGGCTGGACCCCGCAGGTTACGGATATCCGCGAGATCATCGAAACCGCGTGGGCCTGGCACAGCGATCAGAGGTACTGAGTACGTTCCGGTCGGGGATGGTTCCCGTGGGCGGATGCACGGACACCGCCAATTGAAAAGTTTTGGTGGAGGAGGGAGGGGGGCGGGGGGAGGGAGGAACCACCTTTTCCAAAAGGTGGTTCCTCCCTCCCCCGGTTCTGATTCTACT
>NZ_VRYY01000280.1 GCF_015731765.1 Nitratidesulfovibrio oxamicus | reverse complement strand
GGGCCGGATGCGGGCCGGATGCGGTCTCGCCGCGCGCGGGGCGCGCAGGGCCCTCGCCCCCGTTGCATGCCGGGCGGCGCAACGACGTGAAGCGCCACGGTGCACGCTACCCACGACCACGCAACATTGCAAGTTATTTCTGCACGATGCACGGCGCACACCGTTCCGGCGCCGCCCACCGCGCCATATTGACCTTGCACCGCCGCTGCCTGTACCATCCGGACCTTGCAGGGCTTGGCCCGAGCATGGGCACCAGGCCTCACCAGACCTGACCGGGCCTCGCCTCCCGGTTTCCATCCCTTGCACACCCGTCACCATCACGGAGACATGATGCGCCTACTCGTCACGGGCGGTTGCGGCTTCATCGGCACCAACTTCGTCCGTCTCGTCATCGACCGTCGCCCCGACATAACGGTGGTCAACCTCGACAAGCTGACATACGCGGGCAACCCGCTGAACCTTGCCGACGTGGAAAAGACCCACGGCGGCACCCGATATTTCTTCGAGCACGCCGACATCGCCGATGCGGACGCGGTACGCCGCATCCTTGCGCAGCATCGCATCGACGCGGTGGTCAACTTCGCGGCGGAAACCCACGTGGACCGCTCCATAGACGATCCCGCGCCCTTCGTGGTCACCAACGTGCTGGGCACGCAAACGCTGCTCACCGCCGCCCGCGGGGCCGGGGTTACCCGCTTCGTCCACGTTTCCACCGACGAGGTGTACGGCACCCTGGGGGCGGAGGGCCGCTTCACCGAATCCACCCCGCTGGCCCCCAACAGCCCCTATTCCGCCTCCAAGGCCGCGGGCGACCTGATGGCCCGCGCCTGGTTCGAAACCTACGGCTACCCGGTGGTCATCACCCGCTGTTCCAACAACTACGGCCCATACCAGTTCCCCGAGAAGCTCATTCCGCTGATGATCGGCCGGGCCGGGCGCGACGAAACCCTGCCCGTCTATGGCGACGGCATGAACGTGCGCGACTGGATCCACGTGGACGACCACTGCCGTGGCGTGCTGCTGGCGCTGGAAAAGGGCCGCCCGGGCGCGGTCTACAACTTCGGCGGCGCGGCGGAACGACCCAACATAGAAGTGGTGCGCGCCATCCTGCGCCTGGTGGGCAAGCCGGAAAGCCTGATCCGCCACGTTACCGACCGCCCCGGCCACGACCGCCGCTACGCCATGGACTTTTCGCTGGCGGCGCAAGAACTTGGCTACGCGCCGGAATACGACTTCGAGCGGGGCCTGGCGGAAACCGTGGCATGGTATCGGGACAACGCGGCATGGCTTGAAAGCGTAGCCTCGGGGGCGTACAGGGAATTCATGCAACGCTGGTACGGAGAACGACTGTGAGCCCGCGCCCCAAGGCGCTGGTGCTCGGCGGCAGGACCGGGCTGCTCGGCCAGGCGCTGGTGCGCGTGCTGCGCGAATCGGGCTGGGACGCCCTGCCCACCGGGCGCGACGACGTGAACGTGCTCGATTCCGGGGCGCTGGCCTCGTTCATCGAGCGCGCCGAACCCACCGTGATCTTCAACACCGTGGCCTGGACCCAGGTGGACCTGGCCGAAGAACGCGAGGAAGACGCCACCCGCCTGAACCGCCAACTGCCCACCTGCCTTGCGCGCATGGTGCGTGGCACGTCCATGCACCTCGTGCACTTCAGCACCGACTTCGTGTTCAGCGGCAAAAAGGGCGCGCCCTATACGCCGGACGACACGCCCGATCCCGCGTCCGTCTACGGCGCCACCAAGCTGGCCGGCGAACAGGCCGTGCTGCAACAGTGCCCGGACAACGCCTGCGTGGTGCGCACCTCGTGGTTGTTCGGGCCGGGACGCCGCAATTTCGTCAAGGTCATCCTGGACATCTGCCACGACAAGGGCGAGGCCCGCGTGGTGCACGACCAGATCGGCTCGCCCACCTATACCCTGGACCTGGCGGCGGGCAGCGTGAAGCTGGCCGAACTGCGGGCCACCGGCATCTTCCACGTGGCCAACGCCGGGCAGGCCAGCTGGTGCGAACTGGCGTCCGAGGCGGTGAACCTGGCCGGGCTGCCCTGCAAGGTGCACGCGATACCATCGCGCGATTACCCGCAAAAGGCCCAGCGCCCGCCCTTTTCTGTACTGGACACCGCACGCTTCACCCAGATGACCGGCATCACCCCGCGCCCGTGGCCGCAGGCCCTGCGCGACTACATCTACAAGGAATGCCTGCCCGCCATGCACGACGCCTGACGTCGCGCGGGCAGACCGCACTTCGGCCAGCGGCCACCAACGATCAGGATACCAAAGGGAAACCACATGCCGCCCGCCGAAACCCTCCGCACGCTCGCACGCGCCGCGCGCGGCACCACCAGAGACGCCTTCCGCGTCTGGCTCACGCTGGTCAAGGTGATGGTGCCCATCATCATCGTGGTCAAGGTGCTGACCGAACTGGACCTGGTGCGCTACCTGGCCCTGCCGCTGTCGCCCATCATGGGTCTGGTGGGCCTGCCCGCGGACCTCGGACTGTCGTGGGCCACCAGCATGCTGGTGAACATCTACAGCGGCCTGTTCGTGTACGCCGGGCTGCTGCCGGGCATGGAACAGCTGAGCGTGGCCCAGGTGACCACCTTTGCCACCATGACCCTCATCGCCCACAATGTTCTGGTGGAAGGGCGCATTGCCCAGCAGTGCGGCCTGAACATGACCACCCAGATCGTGCTGCGCTTTGGCGGGGCGCTGCTGTGCGGCATGCTGATGCGCGCCTTCTTCGACGCCACCGGCTACCTTTCCGAGCCCGCCACCATGTTGTGGGCCCCGCGCGAGGCCCCGGCCACCCTGGCCGCCTGGGCCTGGAACGAGGCGCGCAACCTGATCTCGGTCTTCGGCATCGTGCTGGTGCTGATGGCCCTGATGCGCGTGCTGGACGCCGCGGGCATCACCAGGCTGCTCAACGCCTGCCTGCGCCCGGTGCTGCGGCTGATGGGCATCGGCGACAACGCCGCCACCATCACCATCGTGGGCCTCAGCCTCGGCATCGCCTACGGCGGCGGGCTCATCGTGCACGAGGTGCAGGGCGGCAAGGTGCCCCCGCGCGACGTGTTCAGCGCCATGTCGCTCATGGGCCTGTCGCACGCGCTCATCGAGGACACCCTGCTGATGGCCCTTATCGGCGCCCACCTTGGCGGCACCCTGTGGGCGCGGCTGCTGTTCTCCATGGTGGTGGTGATGCTGCTGATCCGGCTGTACGACCGGCTGCGGCCCACGCCGTTGCCAACCACGACGACCGGCCCCGCCAGTACCGCGAACTCCGCAAGCATGAGCGCGTAGGCGGCAGGGCATGACGGACACCCCCCAAGCCGGCGCGCAGCCAGCCGAGGCTGCCGCCCCCGTTACCGCAGCGCCCACCGCCACGCCCGGCACAGCGTCCGGCGCAGCGTCCG
>NZ_VRYY01000279.1 GCF_015731765.1 Nitratidesulfovibrio oxamicus | reverse complement strand
GCGCGCCGCAGGCCTTGCCCACGCGGGCATGCTGTCCGGCGACCATGAAACCGCCGCCGCGCGCATCGCGGCAGAGGCAGGCATGGACTACTGGCGCGCCGGGCTGAAGCCCGCCGACAAGCTGTCCGCCATCCGCACCCAGCAGCAGTCCGGGGCCACGGTGATCTTCGTGGGTGACGGCATCAACGACGCCCCCGCCCTGGCCGGGGCGGACGTGGGCGTGGCCATGGGCGGTGCGGGCACCGACGTGGCGCTGGAAACCGCCGACGTGGCCCTGACCCACGACGACATCGGTCGCCTGCCCTTTCTGGTGCGCCTTTCGCGCCGGGCCATCTCGCTCATCAAGATCAACATCGGCCTCGGCGTGCTGTTCAACGCCCTGTCCATCCTGGGCAGCGGCTATGGCCTGCTCTCGCCCGTGATGGCCTCCGTGTTCCACAACGTGGGGTCGGTGATCGTGGTCGTTTCGTCCGCCAGCCTTGCCTTCTTCGATGACGGCGAACCGGGCCAGCCTGCCTGCCCCGTGCCCGCGGCAAGGAGGAAGGCGGCGTAGCGGCCATGCGCAAGACCGCATGGCCGCAGCCTGTGGTCCGCAACGCCGCCAAGGGTCGGAAGGGTTTCCTTTCCGGCCCGTTTACGCCCCTTCCCTCAGCCCATTGCGCCGGGCAGCCCCCCGCAAGTTCCGGCTCCTGCAGCAGCAGCGCACCAGCCGCTCACGCGGCCCGGCACTCTTGATTTCCCGCCCGGATTCTGCAATGCCTATCCGGTTCGCGCGCACGCCGCGCGGACGCACACGGGCCGTGCGCGCACCGGCGCACCAGCCGCAACAGACCGGAGGAACCACATGAAGCGTCTTATCCAGATCGCCCTCGGCCTTGCCCTGGTGGCCGCGCTGTGCGCCCCCGCCATGGCCAAGAAGCTCGTCGTCGCGCACGACACCAACTTCAAGCCCTTCGAGTTCAAGGGCGAAGACGGCAAGTACACCGGTTTCGACATCGAACTGTGGCAGGCCGCGGCCAAAATCGTGGGCGTGGAGTACGAACTGCAGCCCATGGACTTCAACGGCATCATCCCCGGCCTGCAGACCGGCAACATCGACGTGGGCATCGCGGGCATCACCATCAAGGCCGAGCGCCAGCAGGTCATCGACTTTTCCGACCCGTACTACGACTCCGGCCTGATGATCCTGGTGCGCGAAGGCGACACCGCCATCAAGTCGGTGGAAGACCTGAAGGGCAAGATCGTGGCCACCAAGACCGCCACCTCGTCCGTGGACTTCGTGAAGGCCAGCGCCAGCGCCAAAGAAGTGAAGCTGTTCCCCAACAACGACGGCATGTTCTTTGAGCTGATGAGCGGCGGCGCCGACGCCGTGGTGTTCGACATGCCCGTGGTGAAGGAATTCGCCATGACCGCCGGCAAGGGCAAGGTGAAGACCGTCGGCCCGCTGTACCAGGGCCAGTCGTACGGCATCGGCTTCCCCAAGGGCAGCCCGCTGGTGGTCAAGGTGAACGAGGCCCTGAAGAAGATCAAGGCCGACGGCACCTACGAGAAGCTGTACATGAAGTGGTTCGGCTACGCCCCCGGCAAGTAGCCCTGCCCATTGCTGATGACGGTCACGGCGGCGGGCATTCCGTCCCCTGTGGCCGCCTGAACGGACACGACGGGGATGGCCGCAGGGCCATCCCCTTGCCCGTTCCCGCACCCTGCGCGAATCACCCAAAGGCATTCCATGGCACTGGACTTCAAAGCAAGCGTCATGTGGGAAAGCGTGCCCCTGCTGCTAGGCGGGGTGCACCTGACCATCATCATCACCCTGGGCGGGCTGGCCATCGGCTTTCTGCTGGGCACCGCCACCGGGCTCGCCAAGACCGCGCGCGGCAAACTGCCTCGCGCCCTTGCCGACATCTACGTGGAGGCCATACGCGGCACCCCGCTCATCGTGCAGGTGATGTTCCTGTATTTCGGCGTGCCGCTGGCCACGGGCATGCGCATTCCGCCAGTGACGGCGGGCATCGTCGCCATTGCGGTCAACTCCGGGGCGTACATCGCGGAAATCGTGCGCGGCGCCGTGGAATCCATCGACGTGGGCCAGACCGAGGCGGGGCGCTCCATCGGGCTTACCCGCATGCAGGCCCTGCTGTACGTGGTGTGGCCGCAGGCCTTTCGCCGCATGATCCCGCCGCTGGGCAACCAGTTCATCATCTCGCTGAAGGACACCTCGCTGCTGGTGGTCATCGGGGTGGGCGAGCTGACCCGGCAGGGGCAGGAGATCATCGCCGTGAACTTCCGCGCCTTCGAGGTGTGGCTGACCGTGGCCGTGATGTACCTGGTTATGACGCTGAGCATTGCCCGCGTGCTGCGCATCTACGAACGCAAGCTGAACGCCCGCTTCGGCAGATAGGGGGATGACACGATGAAAACCTGTGAAACCCCCATGATCGAGATCCGCAACCTGCACAAGCGGTTCGGCCAGAACGAGGTGCTGCGCGGCATAGACCTTACCGTCTGCCCCGGCGAGGTGGTGGTGATCATCGGGCCGTCCGGCTCGGGCAAGTCCACCGCGCTGCGCTGCATCAACCGGCTGGAGGAAATCACCTCCGGCAAGGTCGTCGTTGACGGGCACGACCTGTACGCCCCCGCCACCGACATCAACTACGTGCGCACCGAAGCGGGCATGGTGTTCCAGCAGTTCAACCTGTTTCCGCACATGAGCGTGCTGGACAACGTGACCCTTGGCCCCATCAGGGTGCGCCGCACCCCCCGCGCCGAGGCCGACCGGCTGGGCCTGGCCCTGCTGGAAAAGGTGGGTCTGGCCGACAAGGCCACCGCCTACCCCGACCAGCTTTCCGGCGGTCAGAAGCAGCGGGTGGCCATTGCCCGTTCGCTGGCCATGCAGCCCAAGGTGTTGCTGTTCGACGAACCCACCAGCGCGCTTGACCCCGAACTGGTGGGCGAAGTGCTGGAAGTCATGCGCGCCCTTGCGCTGGAAGGCATGACCATGGTCATCGTCACCCACGAAATGGGCTTCGCGCGCGAGGTGGCCGACCGCGTCATCTTCATCGACCAGGGCCGGATACAGGAAGAAGGTCCGCCGGACGAATTCTTCAGCGCGCCGAAAAACCCGCGCCTGCGCGAGTTTCTGGGCCGCGTGCGCCACGCGTAGGGGGCCTGATGTTTCGAAAGGGGGGAGCCGGTGTCGAACCGGTTCCCCCCTTGCCCGTCACAGGACCAAGCCCGTCGCGCGGCACCCCGTGCAGTTCCGCGCCTTGCCAGCCGCGCCGCGCGTGCGGTACATCCCCGCCCATGCCCGCCCGCGACACCATCCTTCATTCCGCATGCGCCAGTGCCGCCCCCGGCCTGCCTAACGCTCTGCCGGACACTCCGCCAGACGCCCAGCCGGACGCCCAATCGCACCAGTCCCCGCCAGGTGCCGACACCGCC
>NZ_VRYY01000278.1 GCF_015731765.1 Nitratidesulfovibrio oxamicus | reverse complement strand
TGACGGTGCTGGCGGCGTGCGAGGTGGCGGCTGTCGCCAGCAGGATGGCGATGCCGCAGAGCAGCGGGGCAAGCCCGGTGCGGAGGCGGGCGGAAGGGGGCGGAACCGGGCCCGTTGCAAGGCCCGGCGCCGCCCGTCCGGAGTGGCGCATCTACTTCTTCACGGTGGCCTGTATCTTGCGGGCCGCGGGTTGCAGCACGTCGCGCAGGGTTTCGGCCAGCAGCTTTTCGACCACGTCGGAAGCCGGGATGACCTGCTTGGACTGGCCGCCGGAAAGATGCTCGGTATACAGCACCTTGGTGTAGTCGGACACGGAAACGGCCAGCTTCATGGAGGTGCTGAACTCGGTGGTCTTCAGTTCCTTCAGCCATACCTCGTTGACCACGCCGGTGACGATGTAGTCGGGGCCGCCCGCGCGGGCCTGTTCCTGGGTCAGGGCGAAGGACACCTGCAGGCCCTGGCGGGCCAGTTCGTCGGCCAGCGAGCGGCTGACCCAGTCGGACACGGTGGACGAGGCCACGAACGAGGTGCCGTCCTTGCGTTCACCCACCTGCACCAGCGGGCGCTTGTCCTCGAACATGACCACGGTCACGCGGGGGGCGGAAGGATCGGGCAGCACCGTGGCATCGGGCGGCGAGTAGAGCAGACGGACGGAATTGCCGGGGGCGCAGGCCGCAAGGGCCAGCGAGGCAAGAACCAGCAGCAGCGCGGCAAGGGTGCGCGAGACGTTGTGGCGAAGCATTGTTCCTCCTGTGCGCGAAGCGCGGTGCGCGGCGCATGCATGTTCGCCGCCGGGCGGCGGGGGTTACAGCGGGGCCAGTGGCAGGTAGAGGCGGGTCAGCAGGTCGTCTTCCGGCGTGGCGCCGGGGTCGTTGAGATAGGCTTCCATGCGGGGTGCGCCCAGTGGGGTGCGCCCGCTGGCGGGCAGCCACTCCCAGTACATCGCCGACCACGACCACGGCAGGGTGGCGTAGGGGCCTTTGTGCACGGCCACGGCGTATTCCCGCGCACGGATGACCCGCACGATGACATAGTCGTCCGGCTCGAAGTCTTCGGGCACGGTGACCATGGCGTCGTAGCGGATGCGTTCCGGCGGGGTGATTTCCGGGTCGTCGTGGCACAGCCCCAGGAACATGGTGGAGGCGCTGGTCACCTGCCGCCGTGCGATCCACGGCGTCAGCAGCTTCCACGCCTGCGGCCCCGATTCGGCATAGGGGCCGAGCACGCGGATGCCGGCCACGCGAAGTTCCGGCAGGCGTTCGATGCGCACTTCCATGTGGCTTGTGTCTCCCTGTTTCTCTCTTCCCTGTGGGGCATCTATAGCGCAAGCGGGCCCGAAATCAAAGGGTTGCGGGATGCGTTTTGCCGTTGTTAGGGCCTGTTCCGGCCCTGCGGCGGCAATGGAACGGCAGTGCGGACCATGCCCCGGAAAGGGGGCTTTTGGGTGACGAATCAAGCAATGACGCGCCTTCGTGGGCACAAACTGTTGACAAGGGGGCCAACCTCTGTAAAAGCTGCGCCCTTGCACCACGTGCATACAATACCGCGCCGCCGGAGCGCGCGCGGACCGAAACCCCCATATGGAGATACCGATGACCAAAGCTGAACTGGTTGAAAAGATCCGCGCCAAGGCCGGTCTTGCCTCCAAGGTCCAGGCCGAAGGCGCCCTTGACGCCACCATCGCCGTGCTCGCCGACGCCCTGGCCGCTGGCGAATCCGTGACCTTCACCGGCTTCGGCAGCTTCAAGGTGACCGAACGCGCCGCGCGCAAGGGCCGCAACCCCCGCACCGGCGAAGAAATCACCATTCCTTCCGGCAAGGTGGTGAAGTTCACCCCCGGCAAACTGCTGAAGGATTCCGTGAAGTAGGCAGCCCAAGGGCCGCAGATTTCCGCGCCTCGCGTCTCCGGCAAGGAGACGCGGGGCGTTTCGCGTTTTCGGGGGTGGCGGGGGGAGTACGCCGAAGGGCGCGGGGGAAAGGGGGGATATTCTGTGATTCACCCCCTGCCCGCCTGTGTTCCGGCTGCCTATTCCGAGGTCTCGCCGGGGCGAGGAGGCAGTGCCGCAGGCAGGGTTCCCGCCTTGCGGTGGGGCGTCCAGGCAAACCAGTCGCGCCGGGCGGCGGGCAGGTGCGGGTCGCGGGCCTGGGCCACGGCGCAGGCGAACACATCGAGCACGCACGGATCATGGCGCTGCCCGGTGACCGCGCACAGCCGGTCGTACAGTTCCTGCGGGTCTGCCGCCGCAAGTTCGGCCAGGGTGTGCACGCCCAGCAGGTCAAGGTCGCGCCGGGTTGCGGGGCCCACGGAACGCAACCCGGCAAAAGGATGCCCGGGGCGCGATGCGGGGCGGTTGCCGGCCTTGCCCGTTCCTTTCGGCCTTGTGGCTTCGTGGTCGTCCTGCTCGACTTCCATCCTGCGTGCGCTGTCGTTCATGCGGCGGGCTTGCCCTTGGGCGCATCCACCAGCAGTACGGCCAGGTCCATGACATTGGTCAGGGTGGGGCCGGTGCGCAGCAGGTGCCCGGTGCGGTCCAGGAAATTGTAGGCGTCGTTGTCGGCAAGATGCCCGTGGGCGTCCACGCCGCAGTCGCGGGCCACGCACAGGGTGCTGCCCGATGCGTAGCCCCCGGCGGCGTCCGTGGGGCCGTCGGTGCCGTCGGTGCCCGCGCAGAGCATTGCGATGTGCTGGCAGTCGGCCAGTTCATCCATGCGGATGGCGGCGGCCAGGGCCATTTCCTGGTTGCGCCCGCCAAGCCCCCCGCCGGTGATGGTGACAGTGGTCTCGCCGCCCGCCAGCAGGCAGAACGGCCCTTCGGGGTGGGACAGGCCTTCGGCGGCGCTGGCGGCTTCTTCCACCAGTTCGCGGGCGCGCACGCGGGCCTCTCCGGTCATGGTGTCGGTAAGGATGCGCGGGCGGTAGCCGTGCGCGGCGGCTGCTTCCGCCGCCGCTTCCAGCGCCAGCCGGTTGCTGGCCACGATGCAGTTCTGCACCGCGCCGAACACCGGGTCGCCGGGCTTGGGCGTTTCCGCCGCCATGCCGCGCAGGCCCGCCGTCAGCCGTTCGACGACCGGCGCGGGCAGCCTGTGGAGGATGCCGAATCTGTCGGCAATGGATGTGCAGTCGGCGTAGGTGGAGGCATCGGGCGAGGTGGGACCGGAGGCGATGACGTCCAGGTCGTCGCCCACCACGTCGGAGATGATCAGCGAAACAACCTGCGCAGGAGCGGCAGCGCGGGCCAGGTTGCCGCCGCCGAAGGCGGACAGGTGTTTGCGCAGGGCGTTGATCTCGTGGATGGTGGCCCCGCATTCCAGCAGCAGGGTGGTGGCGGCGCGCATGTCGTCCAGGGTGATGCCCGGCTGCAGGGCGGGGGTGAGCGCGCTGGCCCCGCCGGTAAGGGCGCACAGCACGAGGTCGCGCGGGCCCGCCGTGCGCACCAGGTCC
>NZ_VRYY01000277.1 GCF_015731765.1 Nitratidesulfovibrio oxamicus | reverse complement strand
TCGCGCCGCATCGCCCGTGCCGCTGGTGGCGGACATCCATTTCGACCACCGCCTGGCCGTGGCCGCGCTGGAAGCGGGCGTGGACGCCCTGCGCATCAACCCCGGCAACATCGGGGGCGAGGCCAACGTGGCCCGCGTTGTGGACGCGGCCCGCGCGCGCGGCGCGTGCATCCGGGTGGGGGTCAATTCCGGCTCGGTGGAAAGGCACCTGCTGGAACGCTTCGGCGGGCCAACGCCCGAAGCCATGGTGGAAAGCGCCCTTGGCCACGTGCGCATGCTGGAGGACCGGGGCTTCGGCGACATCAAGATTTCGCTGAAATCCTCGTCGGTGCTGCACACCATAGACGCCTACCGCGTGCTGGCCGAGCGGTGCGACTACCCCCTGCACATCGGCGTGACCGAGGCGGGCACCATGCTGCGCGGGTCGGTCAAGTCGTCCGTGGGCCTTGGCGTGCTGCTGTGGCTGGGCATAGGCGACACGCTGCGCGTGTCGCTGACCAGCGACCCGGTGGAAGAAATCCCCGTGGCCTGGGAAATACTGCGTTCGCTGGGGCTGCGTCACCGGGGGCCGGAAATCATCTCCTGCCCGACATGCGGGCGCACCGAAATAGGGCTCATCAGCCTTGCGCAGGAAGTGGAACGCCGCCTCGCGGGCGAGACGGAAAACTTCAAGGTGGCCGTCATGGGCTGCGCCGTCAACGGCCCCGGTGAGGCGCGCGAGGCCGACATCGGCATCGCGGGCGGGCGCGACAAGGGCATCATCTTCCGCAAGGGAGAGATAATACGAACAGTCAAGGGCGGCGCGAACCTGCTCGCCGCCTTCATGGAAGAACTCGATACGTTCCTTGCCGAACGCAAGGCAGCCAGAAAGGACAGCTGATGCGCTGGAGCAATTGCTACATCCCCACCCTGAAGGAAGCCCCGGCAGACGCCGAGGTGGTCAGCCACAAACTGCTCACCCGCGCGGGCATGGTCCGCAAGCTTACCTCGGGCATCTACATCTACTTGCCCCTTGGCCTGAAGGCCATCGAGAAGACCGCCGCCATCGTGCGCGAGGAAATGAACCGCGCGGGCGCGCTGGAACTTTCCATGCCCATGGTGCAGCCCGCCGACCTGTGGCAGGAATCGGGCCGCTGGGAATTCTACGGCAAGGAACTGCTGCGCTTTCAGGATCGCAACGGGCGCGACTACTGCCTTGGACCCACGCACGAGGAGGTCATCACCGATCTCGTGCGCGGCGAGGTGCGCTCGTACCGCCAGTTGCCCATCAACCTGTACCAGATCCAGACCAAGTTCCGCGACGAGATCCGCCCGCGCTTCGGCCTGATGCGTGGCCGCGAATTCATCATGAAGGACGCCTACTCCTTCGACCGTGACGAGGCCGGGGCCGACAAGAGCTACCGGGCCATGTACGAGGCCTATCAGCAGGTGTTCAAGCGCCTTGGCCTGCGCTTCCGCGCGGTGGAGGCGGATTCCGGCTCCATCGGCGGCAGCTTCTCGCACGAGTTCATGGTGCTGGCCGACACCGGCGAAGACACCATTGCCGCCTGCACCGGCTGCGAGTACGCGGCCAACGTTGAGCGCGCCGAGGTGGCCGCACCTGCGATTCCCGCGTCGTTGCCCGCAGTGGGCGCCATCGAAGAGGTGCCCACCCCCGGCAAGCACACGGTGGAAGAAGTGTGCGCCTTCCTTGGCGTTCCGCAGTCCGCGCTGGTCAAGACGCTGATCCTGGTGGCCGACGGCAAGCCCGTGGCCGCGCTGGTGCGCGGCGACCGCGAACTGAACGACGTGAAGCTGAAGAACCTGCTGGGGTGCGACGAACTGGACCTCGCCGCGCCCGAACTGGTGCAGCAGGTCACCGGCGCGCCCGTGGGCTTTGCCGGTCCCGTGGGCCTGAACGTGGAGCGCGTCTTCGCCGACCACGAACTGCTGGCTTCCGACGGCTGGATCACCGGGGCCAACAAGGGCGATACCCACCTGCGCAATGTCAGCTTGTCGCGCGATGCCAAGATCGAACGTTACGCCGACCTGCGCGTGATCACCCCCGCCGACGCCTGTCCGCGTTGCGGCCAACCCATCGAGCTGACGCGCGGCATCGAGGTGGGCCACGTGTTCAAGCTGGGCACCAAGTACAGCGAACCCCTGAAGTGCACCTTCCTTGACGAAGACGGCAAGGAAAAGGTCATGGTCATGGGCTGCTACGGCATCGGCGTGTCGCGCGTGGTGGCCTCGTGCATCGAGCAGAACCACGACGCCGACGGCATCGTGTTCCCGCCGCCCATCGCCCCGTTCGAAGCCGTGCTGTGCTGTCTGGACCCCAAGAACGGCGAAACCCTTGGCAAGGCCGAGGAATTCTACGCCGAACTCAAGGCCCAGGGCGTGGACGTCATTCTGGACGACCGCGACGAACGCCCCGGCGTCAAGTTCAAGGACGCCGACCTCGTGGGCATGCCCCTGCAACTGGTGATTGGCGGCAAGGGGTTGGCACGCGGCATCGTGGAAGCCAAGGACCGCCGCACCGGCGAAAAGACCGAACTGCCCGTCGACGGCTTCGCCGAAGCCTTCCGCACCTGGCGCGCCGCCGTGCGCGCGGGCTGGGGGCTGTAGCAGAAGAGAAATAGGGAAAGAAATTCGCGAGGGGGAAACCTCTTGAAAGAGGTTTTCCCCCTCGCGCTCCCCCTTCCAGAATTTTTTATTCGGGGCAGCCTGCCGCTTCCCGTTGTGCCCGTTCCGTGGACGGGCCGCGCGTAGCGCGGGCTGTCCACGCAAAAGGGGTCAAGGGGGCGCGGCCCCCTTGCGGGGAGCGGGGCGGAGCCCCGCATCTGTAACGCCATGAGCACCATCTACACCGTGGGTGAATTGACCCGGGCCATCCGGGCCGCCATTGAGGGCGGGTTTCCCTTTGTGTGGGTGCGCGGGCAGGTGAGCAACCTGTCGCGCCCGGCCTCGGGGCATTGCTATTTCGCGCTCAAGGACGAGGACGCGGTGCTCAACTGCGTGTGGTTCCGGGGCAACCAGCGTGAGGCCGAGCGTTTCGATCCCATGACCGGCGAGGTGTTCGAGGACGGGCCGCGTCCCGGCCTTGCGCGCACCATGGCCAACGGGCAGGAACTGCTGTGCGCGGGGCGGCTGACGGTGTACCCGCCGCGCGGCGGCTACCAGTTGGTGGTCGAAATGGCGCAGGATGCGGGCCTGGGGCGGCTGCACGCGCAGTTCGAGGCGCTGAAGGCCCGCCTTGCCGAGCGGGGCTATTTCGACGCGGCGCGCAAGCGTCCGCTGCCGCGCCATCCGAAACGGGTGGCGGTGATCACGGCTCCAAGCGGGGCGGCTGTGCGCGACTTTCTGCGCATGGCGGACGAGCGCGGCTGGGGCTGCGGGATACGCATCCACCCGGTGCCGGTGCAGGGCGACGAGGCCCCCCCGCGCATTGCGGCGGCGCTGGCCGAG
>NZ_VRYY01000287.1 GCF_015731765.1 Nitratidesulfovibrio oxamicus | reverse complement strand
AGCGCGCGGCCCACGGAGGTCTTGCCCACGCCGGGCGGCCCGGTGAAGCACAGCACCGGCGCGTGCGACGAAAGGCCCTGCGTGCGGTCGGCAAGGGCCTCGCGCACGGTGGCGCGCAGTTCCGCGATGTCGATGGGCTTGGAAAGGTACTGCACCGCGCCGGTCTTCAGGGCCTGCACGGCGGTGTCCACCGTGGCGTAGCCGGTCACCACCACGATGCGCGTGTCCGGGGCCACCCGCCGGGCCGCCTCCATGAGCTGCATGCCGTCCATGCGGTCCATCTTCAGGTCGGTGACGATGCAGTCGTAGCGGCGCCGGACCATCCGGGCCAGGGCCTCTTCGCCGTTGGCCGCCGTGTCCACCGCATAGCCTTCGCGGCCCAGCACGTGGGCCACATTGTCGCGGGCGATGGGTTCATCGTCCACCACCAGCACGGCGGCGGGCTGGGTGGCGCACAGCACGCGCGCCGCCAGATGCTCCAGCACCCGTTCGCGCACCTGGCCAAGGCCCGCGTGGCTGGCGTCGAATACCGCCGCCGCGCGCGCAAGGTCCAGGCTGTCGCGGGTCAGCCCGTTCCACGGCAGGTCCAGCAGGCATTCCACGTAATTGAGGGCGATGGCGTTTTCCGGCGCGGCTGCGTCGGTCTTTTCCATGCGGCCAATTTCCGCCGCCAGCGCCCCGCGCACCGCATCGGGCAGATCCGCCGCCGCGCATCTGGCGCGCAGGCCGGTGGGGTCTGGCTGATCGGATTGGGCGGGCTGACCGGATTGGCCCGCCGCGTCGGATGCGTCTGGCGGGGTGTCCCCGCCCTGCCGCCGAAAAAAGATCATGCGCGCCTCCTCGCATTCCCTTTGGGCTGACCGGCATCACTGTTGCGGAGTGAAGCACCGTTGCATTTCGCAACGCTGTGCTTTTTTTCACGAACCCGCGCGAAACCGGCCTGTTACGCGGACTGGTAGCAGTTGGCGTTGCACTTTGCAACACCATGCGCTCGCCATCCGCAACGCCTCATCACAAAACAAAAACAATAAAATCATAATCATACATGAAACAGCACGTTCTGGCACGGCGCTTGTTTATGCCTGCGCACACACCAACCGCGAGGAAGCAAAATGGGAACCATCCGCGAATCGATCGAGTCGGCATTTGTCGCAGTGGCCTTTGCGGAACGGAACCGGTCGGACGAGGCCGTATGGCAGCTACGCGGGGGCGATGACGACGCCACCCGCCAGGCTCGCCGCACGGAGGCGGCCCAGCCTTCCGCATCTCCCGCAACGGGTGCGCAGACCCGCACCGCAACCGCCGGGCAACGCCAGCGCCCGGTGCTGAGAGCCGAGTAACCATGCCTTTGTTCCATTGTTCGCGGGCGGCCCGCCTCCTTCGCGCAGCCGACCACTCACCCGCCCGCATCCTTTTCGCGGAGGCCGCCCATGCCCGGTAGGTGGTTTCGCCGTACCGCCCCCGGCGGTGACGCCGGGCAGGGCGACATCCGCATGCGTTCCACCACCGCCGTGCGCGTGGAGGAACGTCTGGCCGACTACGCCGAGGCCCTGGCCCTGGCCGAAGCGGGCGAACAGTTGCTGGCCGGGGCGGTGATCCGCCGTGGCGAGGCCCAGGTGCGGCGCATCCTGGTGCTGGGGCACGGCTGCGGCCTGTCCTCGCGCCTTGCGGGCTACGCCCTGAGCCTTGCCGGACGCATGGGCAGCGGCCTGTTGTTCCTGCACGTGGGCGATGCATCGCACGACGCATACCGCCGCGCGGCCTTCGAACGGCAGGCGCGGGCGGGAACCCTTGAATGGGTGGAAGCGGCGCGGGCGCGGGGCATGGCGGCCCTGCACGAGGTGCGCTTTGCCCCGTCCGGAAGGCCGGACCACGCAGTGGAAGAAGCGGCGCGGGCCCATGGCCGCGTCGAGTTGATCCTGAGCGAACCGGAAGAGAGCGAACTGATGCGGGGCCGCACCGGCCTTGCACTGTTCACGGTGGAATGAGGGCGACCGCCCTCGACAACCCCCGCCAACGGGGACAACGGGCCGTCACGCAGGCGGCGCCACCACGGGAGTCAGCAATGGCAACGCAATCAGCACGCAAGCCCTGGGGCAAGACCATCATCTTCGGCATTCTGTCCGCCGCCCTGTACGCAGGGGTATTCGCCTTCGCGGACACCATAGCCGCCCATTTCGCCCAGGGCTCGTACTGGGCCGCCGGGCCCATCGCCACGGTGTTCCTGTTCTCGTACGTGCACGGTGAATTTACCGGCAACCTGTGGAGCGTGCTGGGCATAGAAGCCACCCGCAAGCCCGCCCGCAAGACGGAAACCGTCGGCAAGCCCGCCACCGTCCGCCCGGCCGCACGCCGCGCCACGCTGAACGCATAGGCCCCCAAGGAGACGAAGCATGGACCTTCTTGCCCTCGACCCCACCAAGTTCATCGACCTCACCGCATCGGGCGTCTGTTTCCTGTTCCTCGTCGGCTTCATCGGCGGGCTGGTCAGCGGGTTCATCGGCTCGGGCGGGGCCTTCGTGCTCACCCCCGGCATGATGAGCCTGGGCGTGCCCGGCACCGTGGCCGTGGCCAGCAACATGTGCCACAAGTTTCCCAAGGCGCTGGTGGGGGCCATCAAGCGCTTCCGCTACGGCCAGGTTGACGTGAAGCTGGGTCTGGTCATGGCGGCGTCCGCCGCCGTGGGCGTGCAGATCGGCATCCGCATCCAGCAGGTCATTCTGGAAAAGTGGGGCCAGGTCGGGTCTGACCTGTACGTCAGCCTGTCCTTCGTGGCGGTGCTGGTGCTGGTGGGCGGCTACGTCATGCGCGACGCCCTGCGCTGCGCCCGCTGCGGCGGCGTGGAAACCACCGCGCCCCTGGCCCTGCGCCTGCAGTCCATCGAACTTCCGCCCATGATCACCTTCCGCCGCTCGGGCATCCGCATCTCGCTGTGGTTCACCCTGCCCGTGGGCTTCGCCACCGGCATGCTGGCCGCCACCATTGCCGTGGGCGGGTTCATCGGCGTGCCCGGCATGATCTACGTCATGGGCGTGCCCGGCCTGATGGCCTCGGCCACCGAACTGGTCATCGCCTTCGTCATGGGCCTTGGCGGGTCCATCAACTGGGCCATGCACGGCATGGTGGACATCCGCCTGGTGCTGATCATCCTCGGCGGGTCGCTGCTGGGCGTGCAGCTGGGGGCCATCGGCACCACCTACGTGCGCGAGCACATGATCAAGATGGTCATGGCCGTGATCATGCTCATCGTGGCCGTGAGCCGGGGCATTGCCCTGCCGCGCTACCTGGTGAAGCTGGGCCTGATGGACATGTCGCCCGAAATGCTCGACGTGCTGGGCAAGATAAGCTTCGCGTCCATGTGCCTGGCCCTGCTGACCGGCGCGGTGATCATTCTCGGCAGCATGTGGAAGGGCCGCGCGGCCGCGCGGGAGGAGGCGCATGGGCAGGCTTGAGCGTCTGCTGGTGCCCGTCACCGGCGATGAGCATTCCCTGTACGCGCTGGACCAGATTCTGGAGTTTGCCGCCACCCGCAAGTGCCGGGTGGCGGTACTCTCGGTGGTGCCGCCCTACACCGGCGACCTTGGCTCCAGCGCGCTGGCGGACCTGAAGCGGCTGCTGCGCCAGCCGAGCGAAATGGCCCTGGCGCGCGCGCTGGAAATGGCCAACGCGCGCGGCATGGACATCGACTGCCTGTGCGAGGAAGGCGAGCCCTTCGAGGTCATCGTGGACACGGCCCGCAGGCTGAAGGCCGACCTCATCGCCATGGGCGTGGCCGACCGTTCCGCCCTGGGGCGGCTGGTGCGCGGCAACGTGCCGTTGCGCACCATCGGCCACAGCGAGCGCGACGTGCTGCTGGTGCCGCAGGGCGCGGTGCTGGGGTTCCGGTCCATCCTGCTGGCCACGGACGGTTCGCGCTACTGCACCTATGCCGCCGTCACCGCGCTGCAACTGGCGCGCGAGCATGACGCCGACCTGCACGTGCTGTACGTGGCCGACCTGACCTTTCCCGATTCCGCGGAAGGGCAACTGGCCGCGGACATGGAAATGGAGCACGGCCGGGCCGTGGTGGAGGCCATTGCGGCGCGGGCCGCGCAGGAAGGGGTGCGGGCGCGCGGACACGTGACCCAGGGAGAGGCGGCGGAGCGCATCCTTGCCACGGCAAAGCGGCTGGGCGCGGAGTGCCTGTTCATCGCCTCGCACGGCAAGGGTGGCCTTGCCCGGCTGTTGCTGGGCAGCGTGGCAGAAGAGGTGGTGGCCAGCGCGCACATCCCGGTCTATGTGGCCGTGCGGGACCGATTGAGACGATAGGCGCGTCCGAAATATTCAGCGAATTTCGATCAGGCCACCCTCTGCCAACTGCAAAAGGCAGGGGACAAGGGCCGCGTGGTGGGCATGGCACGCCCCCACGCGGCTCTTGTGCGTGCGGAAAGGAAGCGCGGAGGGAAAGGAGAAGGTACGGCCAGCCGGAGGCCTGCGCCGTCTCCGACCAGGTCTCCGCATCCGGCGCACCTGTGGATGCCCGGACCGGACTTTCGGTTGATGTGCTCACCAGACTGAACGGGCTGCCGCCTTGCGGGCCGGACGATGAAGACGTGGGGAAATTCCGGGGCGGCGGGGTGGAGTGGGCGGGAGTTCGGGATACGCCCCTGCTCTGCCGCGGCAGACGGACCTTGGGGGCCTTGGGCAGCAAGGAATAGTGTGCTGTCAGCGGACTGCGGACGATTCGGGAACGGCAGGCTACGAACCGCAGCTCCCGGCGGGCGGCCACGAAAAACCGGGCGTCAGCGCGGCGGAAGAAACGCCACAACTGGCGCGCGCGTGGGTGTGAAAAACGGCTAGACGCTGGCGTGCAGCAGCAGGCCGGGGGCAAGGCCATCCGCGGTCTGCGCCGCAGCGCCGGAGGGGCCGTACCCTGCGGCAAGGCCGCCCGTGCGGCTTCCGGCCTGCCCGGCAAGCCCGGTGAGAGAGGACAGCGCGCCGGACAACAGGCTGGTCATGGAGCCTGCTGTGGTACCCGCGGTCTGCGCGCCGGAAGCGGCATCAAGGGAGGCATTGGGGGCGACACCGTTTTCCGTGGCGTCTTCCACGCCCATCTTGCGCAGCATGTCCAGCAGCGACTTCATGGCATCGGACCCGCCGTCGCCATCGCCCTCCGCCGCCTGCTGCACCAGGGTGGCCTTGGCGGCCTCGGCCCCCTGCACCGCGTCGTCGGCAAGGTTGCCCGCGCCCGCCACCATGAACCGCTCGGAAAGGCCGTTGTCAAAGTAGTCGTTGAGCGCGTCGTTGAGCCCGCCGCCATTGAGTTGCGCCATGAACGCATCGCCCGATGCCGTGCCGAACTGCCGGTCCACGAAGCGCAGGGCGTTCAGCAGCCCCTCGCCCAGAGAATCCTCGGTGACCGGGCCATCGCCGACGCTCTTGTACACGATGCCCATGACGGCGGTGGCCGCAGCATCGCCGAACTTGTCGGCCACCCAGCGCACGCTGCCGGACAGCGCGCCGGAAAGGGCATCGCGCTCGGCGTCGGTCGGTGCCGTGGACGCGGCGCCCGTGGTGACGTCGGCGTTCGTGTCTGCGGTGTCCGCAGTGGCGGCGGCGGGCGCAACCGATGTCCGGCGCACGATGTCCGCGCCGAACACGTCGGCGGTCTTGTCCGGCGAAAGGCCCGAAGCCCGCGCACCCGCCCCCGTGCCACCGCCCGAACCGACAGACGCGCCCAGCAGCGCGCCCAGCCCTTCCCCGTACGGAGAAAGGCCGTTTTGCTTGCGCAGCGCGCCAAGGGTCATATTCAGGCTCATGCGGTGCTCCCGGGGGCGTGGCACACCCCGCTGGTCGTCTTTTCGGCAGCACCGGGCAGGATATTAGGGGGCGGGTGGAAAATTCCCTGCGGGGGGCTGCTCCTGCGCGCCCACGAACACCAGCAGCGGCCCGTAGTCTTCACCATCGGCGGCGCGCAGGGCCGCGATATAGGCGGTGCGCCGCGCCGAATCGGCTTGCAGGTTCACCCCGGTGGCCCAGTCGATGGGGGGTTCATTGAAATACTGTTTCAGATACTCGTCCGCCGCGATGCGGGCGTGGCGCCCGTTGCCGTTGGGAAAGGGATGGATCTTCACCAAGCGATGGTGGAAGCGGGCGGCAGCCTCTTTTGGAGACCAGGTGGCGTTTTCCGCCCAGAAGCGGGCATCGCCGCACAGCGCATGTAACTGCACGGCCACCTGTAAGGGCGCCACCCCGATGTTTTTTTCCGTATTCCGGAACCTGCCCGCCCAGCGCCACACGTCGCCGAACAGCTTGTCGTGCAACTTGCAAAGAAAATTCAGGGTCAAGATGTCGCCCTTACGTTTGCGCCCCAGCCAAGCCCCACCTCGCTGTATGTTGTCCTGCTCCAGTTCATCCAGTTCACCGCGCGTGGCGACATGCTTGTGCTTCAGGCCGCGCGTCTCGTTGGGATCAAGGAGCGTCGCCCCTTCAGGTCCGGGGAACATCAGCGTTCCTCCCAGAAATCCGGGGGGGGGTTACGCACAAGTTCTTCGGTCATCCTCACGATTTCCTCCTGCACCCGTTCTGGCGGCAGGGCCTGCTGCTCCAGCGCCATGTGCCCGCTGGCCCATAGCACCAATGCTTCGGCCTTTGCGCGCGCCTGCCGTCGAAGAACATCCTCCACCCGCCCGCTTTCCAACTGCGTTTTTTCCATCTGTGCATCCGGCACAATGGCGTAGACGAAGCGGCATCCCAAAGCCTGGGCCATCTTTTCCATCTGGCGCAGAGTGATGGCCCCTTCCGGCTCGCTACGTTCATGCTGGTACACGGCGGCATTGGTCACCCCAAGGCGCCGGGCCAACTGCGCGCCCGACATACCCAGCGCCTTGCGTACGGTTGCAATCCAGCCCCCTTTGGGTACGGACACTCCGGAAACCTTGCCAGCCGCCGCATCCACCAGCCTAGCCTGTTGCGAACGAACCGTATTCCTGACACTCATAGGTAGCTATTCCTATCTTTTTTGATTTTGAAAGATAGTAATACATATTTTTTCATATGCCAATAAGGTAGCTATGACTATCTTATCTCTCGTCCACCCGTCGTTGCCCGCCTGCCGCGTTCTGACCGTGCGTCCCCGCACGCCCCACCGCCCGTACGGCCCCCCTTCCCCCCTGCGCCGTGCCCCTCACACACGCCCATCGTCATCCGCAACGCCGCGTCCTGCCTGCATCCCCGCCATGTTTTACAATGATGTCAAGCCGGGGCCTTTTCATTGACCCCCCCCGCGTATCTGCTATGGCTAGCATTGCCCCGACCTGTTTCCCGCCGGACCTTCGTCCGGCTTCACACGCGCCACCCGACGCGGCACTTACAGACACACCACGGCCTTGCGGGGCCGGCCGGGCCGCGACCCGGGCGCGAAGCACCAATTGCAGGAGGTGCACATGGACTTTCCCGTATTCAATTGCAAGAACGGCGATGATGTCATCAGGGCGGTCAAGGAATACAACGTCAGCTTCATCCAGTTCTGGTTCGTGGACATCCTGGGCAACCTGAAGAGCTTCCAGGTGACCCCCAGCGAACTCGAGTCCGCCTTCGAGGAAGGCATGGGCTTTGACGGCTCGTCCATCCTGGGCTTCACCCGCATCGAGGAAAGCGACATGGTGGCCTTTCCCGACGCCACCACCTTCCAGATCTGCGCCTGGCGGCCCATGGAGCGCCCGGTGGCGCGCATGTTCTGCGACGTGCGCAACCCCGACGGCACCCCCTACGAGGGCGACCCCCGCTACATCCTGCGCAAGCTGACCGAAAAGGCCGCGCAAAAGGGCTATACCTACTACGTGGGGCCGGAACTGGAGTTCTTCCTGTTCGCCAGTTCGCAGTGCCCGCAGCCCATCGACGCGGGCGGCTACTTCGACGCGCCTCCGCTGGATCTCGGCAACGACGTGCGGCGCGACATCATCTTCGCGTTGCAGCGCATGGGCATTCCCGTGGAGTATTCGCACCACGAGGTGGCCCCCTCGCAGCACGAGATCGACCTGCGCTACAACGAGGCCATGAAGATGGCCGACGTGGTCATGACCTACAAGGTCGTGGTCAAGGAAATGGCCCGCAAGCACGGGGTGTACGCCACCTTCATGCCCAAGCCCATCTTCGGCCAGAACGGCAGCGGCATGCACGTGCACCAGTCGCTGTTCCGCAACGGCCGCAACGCCTTCTTCGACCCCAACGACCCGCACCACCTTTCGGGCGAATGCCGCTCGTACATCGCGGGCCTGCTGAAGCACGCGCGCGAGTTCTGCTGCGTCACCAACCAGTGGATCAACTCGTACAAGCGCCTGGTGCCCGGCTACGAGGCCCCGGTGTACCTGGCCTGGGCGCAGCGCAACCGTTCGGCCCTCATCCGCGTGCCCATGTACAAGCCCGGCAAGGAAGCGGCCACCCGCATCGAACTGCGCAGCCCCGACCCGGCCTGCAACCCCTACCTGGCCTTTGCCGTGATGCTGGCCGCCGGGCTTGAGGGCATCGAAAAGAGCTACGAACTGCCCAAGGCCGTGGAAGCCAACATCTTCCACATGGGCGAGGAAGACCTGACCAAGCACGGCATCGGATCCCTGCCCGGCTCGCTGTACGAGGCGGCCATGGAACTGAAGGGCAGCGCCCTGATGCAGGAAGTGCTGGGCGAACACACCCACGCCAACCTTGTGGGCAACAAGCTCATCGAGTGGGACGACTACCGCACCCACGTCTCCGAGTTCGAATTGCGGCGCTACCTGCCTGTGCTGTAGCGCGCGCACCCGATACGCCCCGCAAATGCAAGGCGTCGCGACCAGTTGGCCGCGACGCCTTTTGTTTTTGGTAAAACCGGGGGAAGGAACCTTTTAAAAAAGGTTCCTTCCCCCGGACCCCCCAACCGCCCAAACTTTTCAGTTGGTCCGTTGGGCAATCGCACAGCGTGATCAACCTCCCACCTCCCCAAACCTTAACACAAGGTTTAGGGGGAGCTTCAGCCGTCATGCGAGTCTTCGAGCATTGCCCCAGCCGTTGGGTGAGCTTGCGAACCTTACGGATGGGGACCGCACCGCGCGGATGAAGACAGCAACGCGGGGTCCGGGGAGGGAGACCCTTTTCGCTCTGCGGTCGCCATCCGTAAGATTCGCGCTTCGCGCTCATCAACGGCTGCCGCAAAGGGTCCCCTCCCCGGTTTGCTTTTCCAAAATCTCAATCCTGTTTGCGCCCGCGCCCCACGGAAACCAGCACGCCCAGGCACGAGAACGCGGCGGCCACGGCAAGGCCGGTGCGGGTGGCGGACAGGAATTCGGGCAGCACGGCGGGGGTGATGGCGGCCTCGCCCAGGTGCAGGGCGAAGATGAGCGAGACGGCGGTCATGCTGCACGCCATGCCCAGGGTGCGCATGGCCCCCACCATGCCGGAGGCCACGCCGAAGTGGGCATTGTCCACGCTGCTCATGATGGCCACCGAGTTGGCCGTGACGAAGATGCCGAACCCGATGCCGATGCACACCAGTTCCGCCGCCAGCAGCCACACGGGCATGCCCGGCGACAGGGTGGCCATGGCCAGCAGCAGCCCCGCGGCGCTGAACAGCATGCCCGCCGTGGCCACGCGACCGGGGTCGGCCCGGTCGGACAATCGGCCCGACAGCGGCGCGGTAAGCACCTGCATCACCGGCTGGATGAGCAGGATCAGCCCGGCCTCGCGCGGGGGCAGGCCCTTGGCGTATTGCAGGAACAGGCTGAACAGGAAGGTGACGCCGAACACGGCGGCATAGTTGCCGAAAGCGGCAAGGCAGCTCAGCGAGAAAAACCGGTTGCGCAACAGCAGGTCCACGTTCAGCAGGGGGCTTTTGCTGCGTTCCTCCACCTTCAGGAACAGCACAAGGCCCGCCAGGCCCGCCGCCATCAGTCCCGGCCCCAGCGGCACGGAGGTGGCGCGGGCGGCCCCGGTCATGACCATGCACACCGACACCGCGTAGACGAGGCTGCCGGGCCAGTCCATGTGCGCGCCCCTGTCCGCGCCGGGCTGCGGGCGCATGCGCCACAGGCACATGGCCGTGGCGCCAAGGCCGGGGGGCACCACCATCAGGAACACGCTGCGCCAGCCGAAGTGGTCCGTGGTGTAGCCGCCCAGCACCGGGCCGATGGACAGCCCGGCATAGGTGAATGCGGAGACGATGCCGATGACCCGGCCCCGCAGTTCCGGCGGGTAGGCCGCCGCCACCAGCGCCAGGCTGCCGGACAGCATCATGGCCGCGCCGATGCCCTGCCCGAAGCGCAGGGCCATGACCAGCTCCACCGAAGGCGCCAGGCCCACCAGCAGGGTAATGCCGGTGAACACGGCAAGGCCGGGCAGCAGCACCCGGCGCTGCCCCACGATGTCGCCAAGCCGCCCGCAGGCCAGCATGCTCATGGCCAGGGCAAGGGCGTACAACTGCTCCACAAGGCCCAGCTGCACGGCGGACGCGCCCAGGTCGCGCCCCAGCGAAGGCAGGGCCACGCCCACGGCGGTGAGCATGAACGGCACCATGAACTGGGCGATGCACACGGTGGCCAGCACCATGCGCGGCGATCCGGCATCTCCCAGCCGTACCGGCGTGAACTGCATGCGATACCTCGCGGAAAGAATGATGGCCCGCATCGCACGTCCCCGCCCGCCCTCGTGCCGTGCCAGGGTGGACGGCGCAAGAACCGTGCAGGGACGGGTCGCGTCGCGCATCCGCGTGGCGAAGCGCGACGAACCGGAATGATGCGGGGTGGAGGCTAGTACCTACGACCGGGCCGCGCCGGTGTCCACCCCGGCGGCAGCGCCACTGTCACCGGCGGCCATGGCCCGCTCGACCGTCTGGCCTGCCTGGCCTGCCTGGCCTGTTTGGCCCGTACAGCCTGATCGGCCTGCCCCACCTGTCCCCTCCATTCTGTCAGGCTATTCGGCTCGTTCCACCTGTCCGGCCTGATCCACCAGCAGCGCGCCCAGTTCGCGCGCACGGGCACAGTCCTGCGGAAAGACCTCTTCGCGCCGCTTGGCCTTGGCCACCGGGTCCCAACTGGTGGAGACGTACTTGGAGTAGTCGTCGAACTGGAAGGTGTCCGTGCACAGGAACAGCTCGCAACTGCCGAATATCCTGCGGGTGACCGCCCAGGTGGCCTTTACCGCGCGGTCCTGCTGGTAGTCGGGCATTTTGTCCTCGGGAATGTTCATGGTGTACACCAGCCCCGTGGGCAGCGGACGCGGGAACAGCGGCTGGTAGCCCGGCGTGTAGGACAGGTAGGGGAACAGCAGCCGTTCCAGGAACGAACGCATCTCGCCGGTTTCCGCATAGAAATAGATGGGCGAACCCAGCAGCAGCACGTCGGCCTTGGCCACGCGCTCCAGGATGGGGGTCAGGCCGTCCTTCACGGCGCAATGGCCGTAGCTCTTGCCGCCGATCTTCTTGCAGGCGAAGCAGCTGATGCAGCCCTTGTAGTCGTGCTCGTACAGGTGCACCAGTTCGGTGCTGGGGGTGCGGCCCGCCTGCGTGGCGCGTTCCGCCGCGCCCTCAAGGGCGTTCCGGAGCAGGGTGGCGGTGTTCCATTTCTTGCGGGGGCTGCCGTTGATGGCGATGATGTTCATGGTGCTCCTGCCCGATGGCCGGTTGCGGGTTGCGGGTTGCGGGTTGCGGGTTGCGAATGGACCATGATGCCCTCCGGTGGAAGAAAGGCAAGAACTGTCCTTGAGGGTATATAGTACCCCTTTGGGAACCATTGCGGGCGGGAATCATGTCGACGAATGTCCGGACGGCACAGGACCCGGCGGACGAAAAACGCGGCGCGCACCCCGGCAAGGGCCGGTAGGTGCGCGCCGCGCGGGTGCAGCGATGGTCATGCAGCCTGACGGACAATGCCGTCGCTCTTCACGGCCAGGCCCATCCAGGCGCTGGCCACCATGGGTTCGGGCGACAGGCCCCACAGCGCCACACGCTGCCCGGCCCAGGTCGTTTGCAAATCCGGCGTCCTGCCCGTCTCCGGCCCGGCCCCGCTCCGGCTCAGGTCTGGCCCAGGTCTGGCCCAGGTCTGGCCCAGGTCTGGCCCAGGTCTGGCCCTGTCCGGACACGGCGCCGGGGCCAGTCCGGCAAGCCGGTCACGTTCCGGCCCTGAAGCCCTTCTGCTTGCCGCCCTCCAACAGGGCCTGCGGGTCGAACAGGCCGAACAGTTCTATGAGCTTGGCCACCAGGCCGGTCCACCCGGTCTGGTGGCTGGCGCCAATGCCCGCGCCATTGTCGCCGTGGAAGTACTCGTAGAACAGCACGCAATCACGCCAGTGGGGATCGGTGCGGAACTTCTCCGTCCCGCCGAACACCGGGCGCGCTCCGTCCGGCCCGCGCAGGAAGGTGCGCGTCAGCCGCGCGGCCAGTTCGCGCGCCACCTCGTACAGGTTCATCAGCACGCCCGATCCTGTGGGACATTCGATGCGGAAATTGTCGCCATAGTACATGTAGTACGACAGCAGCGCCCGCACGATCAGCACGTTCACCGGCATCCACACCGGCCCCCGCCAGTTGGAATTGCCTCCGAACATGCCGCTGTCCGATTCCGCGGGCAGGTAGCCCACCCGGTATTCCTGCCCCCCCGCGCGGAACACGTAAGGGTGGTCCAGGTGATGACGCGACAGGGCGCGAATGCCGTAGGGGCCAAGAAATTCGTTCTCGTCCAGCACGCGGGCCAGTATGCGCCGCAACCTCTCCTCGCTCACCAGGGCGATGATGCCCCGGTTGGCGCATCCCAGGTGGCCTGGGCCGGTGGCGTGGATGTAGCCCAGAAGTTCCGGCATGCGGGCCAGGCGAGTGTGCAGGGCCGCGGTGGCCCTGGGCATCCGGGCGCGCTGTTCCTCTTCCACCACGGTTACGGCGCACAACGGCAGCAGCCCCACCAGCGAGCGCACCTTGAGCCGCTGCGAGGTGCCGTCCGGCAGGCGCAGCAGGTCGTAGTAGAAACCGTCCTCTTCGTCCCACAGGCCGTTGCCGCCCTGCCGGTTGATGGCCATGGCGATCCACAGGAAGTGCTCCGCGAACTTGGCGCAGAAATCTTCGTACACCGGGTCGTGCACGGTAAGTTCCGCGCTGATCTCCATCATGTTCTGGCAGAAGAAGGCCATCCACGCCGTGCCGTCTGCCTGTTCCAGTTGCCCACCGGTGGGCAGCGGCGCACTGCGGTCGAACACGCCGATGTTGTCCAACCCCAGAAAGCCCCCCTCGAAGATGTTGTTGCCGTCGCGGTCCTTGCGGTTGACCCACCAGGTAAAGTTCAGGGCCAGCCGGGTGAAGGCGCGCTTCAGGAATTCCACGTCCTGCCGCCCGTGCAGGACATTTTCCGTAAGGTACAGGAACAGGGAGGCCCAGGCGTGCACCGGGGGGTTCACGTCGCTGAAGTTCCATTCGTAGGCGGGCAACTGGCCACTGGGATGCATGTAGATTTCGCGCAGCATCAGGTCCAGTTGCTCCTTGGCGAATTCCGGGTCGGCGGTGGACAGGGCCACCGCGTGGAAGGCCAGGTCCCATGCCGCGTACCACGGGTATTCCCACTTGTCGGGCATGGAAATGATGTGGTCGTTGACCATGTGGAACCATTCGCGGTTGCGCGACTGGCGCTGCTGCCCCAGCAGCGGGTGCGCCTGGTGCTCTTCCAGCCACTTGTCCGCGTCGAAGTAGTAGTACTGCTTGGACCACAGCATGCCCGCCAGGGCCTGGCGCAACACCAGGGCCTCGTCTTCTCCCGCCGAGGGCGGGGTGATGGCGCGGTAGAATTCGTCCGCCTCGTGCTGGCGCGCGGCGAACACCGCATCGTGCCCGGCGCCGAAGGGGTCCGCCGGAAGAGGCACCCCGTCGACCGTAAGCCGCAGGCGAATGGTGGCGCTGCCCCCGGCCGGGACCTGCAGCCGATACCACGCCGCAGCCTTGGTGCCCTCCGGGGCCGGGTTCACCGCATCCAGGATGCCTGCCACCACGCAATCGTTGATGCCGTCCTTGACGTAGGGCTGGGCATTGGGAGTTCCGTACAGGCGACTGGTGTTGGTGTCGTTGCCGGTAAACAGCAGCTGCGGAGTTCCCTCGCAACGCAGGGTGCAGTGGGGCAGGCTTTCCTGGAACAGCGAGGCGGTGTGGCGGGCGGCGATCACCGCATGACCGCCCTCGGTGCCGCCGCGCAACTCCGGTACGTCACCACCATCGGGCCACGACCAGGTGTTGCGGAACCACAGGGTGGGCAGCACATGCAGGGGAGCGGCATCCGGCCCCCTGTTATGGGCGGTGATGCGCGCCAGCACGTCGTTGGGGCCTTCCTTCGCGTATTCCACGAACACGTCGAAATAGCGGTCGTCCGCAAAGCAGCCCGTATCCAGCAGTTCGTATTCCGGATCGAGCCTGGTTCTCCGGGCGTTGGTGCACACCAGATCGTCGTAGGGAAAGACCGCCTGCGGGTACTTGTACAGAAACTTCATGTACGAGTGGGTGGGGGTGCTGTCGAGGTAGAAGTAGTATTCCTTCACGTCCTCGCCGTGGTTGCCCTCGCTGTTGGTGAGGCCGAACAACCGCTCTTTCAGGATCGGGTCGCGCCCGTTCCACAGAGCCACGGCCAGACACAGCACTTGCCGGTCATCGCTGATGCCGCCAATGCCGTCCTCTCCCCAGCGGTAGGCCCGCGAGCGTGCCTGGTCGTGGGTGAAGTGGTTCCAGGCGTCGCCGTCGGTGCTGTAATCCTCGCGTACGGTGCCCCATTGCCGCTCGCTGAGGTAGGGACCCCATTTCTTCCACGGGTGGTGATTGGTGGTGCGCTCTTCCGTGCCCTGGCCACAGGAATTCAGGCGGACGTGTTCCGCCGTATCACTGGTACGTGCCATGCCGATGTCCCCTTGCGTGACGGGTTGCGGGTCTGCGGGGCGGATACGACCAGCCCGGGAAGCCCGGCGGCGGGGGCGGAAACGTGCGGTGAAGACGCGCGGGAAAGGAAGGGAACTGAAGGAGAAGGAAGCGCGGGACGAGGGGGACGGTGTCGCCATGCTCCGAACGGACCGGAGTACCTTTCAGACTACGCCGCTGGCTGCAAATCGCCATTATTTCGGCAGGCGATACCGGCACAGGCGAATGGGTGACCGGCGAAAGCAACGGCGACCGGCGTGAAGGCCGCCCACAGGTTCCGGTTCAGCGCGGCAGGCCATGCGGCGGTCGTTGCTTCGGATGCGCAGCACGCCCTACCCGCATATTTTATACTGAAATATCAAGGTGTTCATTCGCAATGACTGTCGCGCGCAAGCTGAAGAAACCCCTGACGCAGGGTGCGCACCCTGCCGGGACAGGGTTCTGAGGGACGACCCGTGAAGGGCCGCTGGCCGGTGCGTTCAGTCCGCCGGGCGGCAGCGCAATTCCGGCGCCTGGTATCCCCACACCAGCACGGCTTCGCCGCCGTGGACGGCGGCGTCTGCCGACATTCCGGTTGCGCCGGTTCCCCCCGCTGCCCCCGCTGCGCCCGCTGCGCCTGATGCCCCTGCTGCGCCAGACGCGCCCGATACGCCAGACGCGCCAGCCCCCCCGGGCAAGTCGGCCAGACCAGACAGGCCGGACACCCCCGACAGGCCGGACACCCCAGACAGGCACAACCCGACGGAATCCCCCGCCCCGGCTGTCAGGCGCAGCCATTCGTTGCGGCCCCGGTAGGTGGCGGACGCGGCAGCAGGGGCACGACCCGCCGGTACCGGGCCGTCGTCCTGCCGGTACATCAGCGAGACCTGGTCGCCGCGCTCGGCCACGAGGGTGGGCGGGGTGGTGGCGAAACAGGTGACCACCACCTCGTCGGCGGGGCTGGCGCCGCACACGTACCGATGCGGGCCATCCTGCGCCACCAGCCGGTAGCGGGCCTGCAATTCCGCGATGCGCAACACGTATGCGTCGCGCACGCAGGCCCGGCGGTCCGGGCTTTTCCAGCATTCGTCGCGGCCCTTGACCCAGCCGCGCTGCTCGGCCCTGAGAAACGGAGGGTGCTCGTTGGCGGACCTGGCCCGGGCGGCGGCGTAGACTTCGGCCAGGGTACGGTCCAGCCCGGCCAGTTCCGCGTCGGCGCAGACCATGGCTTCGGCGCTGCCGGGCCGCACGTCCGTGCACGGGAACGACGGTCCCTCCGTGGGGGCGGCATCGCCCC
>NZ_VRYY01000275.1 GCF_015731765.1 Nitratidesulfovibrio oxamicus | reverse complement strand
CGTCCCCGACCCAGCGCGATGCCGGGCTTGCCCGCGCCGTGGTAGTCCGAGCCGCCCGTCAGGGCCAGCCCGTGCCGGGCGGCCAGGTCCACGCAGCGGCGGGTGTCGGCCTGGGAATGTTCGCTGTGGTAGGCCTCTATGGCATCCAGGCCATGGGACTTGAGGTCGGCCACGGTGTCGTCCAGCCATTCGGCAAAGCCGTTGCCGGGGTAGCGGAACAGCATGGGGTGGGCCAGGGCCACGGTGGCCCCCACGGAACGCAGCAGGGCCACGCCACCGGTCGGGGACAGGGTTTCCTTGGCCACGTAGGCCCGGCCTCCGGGACCGATGTAGCGGGCAAAGGCCTCTTGCGGCGAGGGCACGTAGCCCTTTTCGTGCAGGATGCGCGCGAAGTGCAGGCGGCTTACCGATTCGCCGCCGGAGATGGCTTCAACCTCGGCATATTCGATGTCCACGCCGCACTCGCGCAATTGCGCGGCGATGCGGTGGTTGCGGGTGGCGCGGTGGCGGCGCAGGTCGGTCAGGGTGGCGTCCAGCGGGGTGGCGTCGCCGTTTTCGGGCAGCCACAGGCCAAGGATGTGCAGTTCTCCGTGTTCGCAGCGCACGCCCAGTTCGCACCCCCTGATGACCTCGATGCCGTGCTGGCGGCCTTCGCGCACGGCCTCGTCCAGGCCGGACGTGGTGTCGTGGTCGGTAAGGGCGATGGCGGCCAGCTTTGCGGCGGCGGCCTTGCGCACCAGTTCCGTCGGGGTGTCGCTGCCGTCGGATGCGGTGGAGTGGGAATGCAGGTCTATGAAACGGATGGACATGTCTGCTCCGGGTGCCTGATGCCCCGCGACCGTGAGAACAGGAGGCCGGGTGCCCGTGCATGGGGGGCGGCAAGGTCGGTCGGCATGGTCAACCGGCATGGCGGACCATGCGCGGCGCGGCGGGGTACGGGGTGATGCTACGTGCCGCCCCTGCGGGTGTCAACAAAGGCGTCCGGCATCCCGGACGGTGTGGCGGAAGCGAAGCCGCCGGGCGAGCGGGGCGGGGCGCATGCGGACCAGTCGCGCCGCTTGAGCCAGCGGCGGCTTCGGGCTATGGTGCGCGCACAATGCAACCAAGGAGTGCGCCGTGTCGCTGAACAAGGAACTGCTGGAAATCCTCGCCTGCCCCAAGTGCCGCCAGCCCGTGGAACCCGTGGACAACGAGCGCGGCCTGAAGTGCGCCCAGTGCAAGGTGGTCTACCCCGTGCGCGATGAAATTCCCGTGATGCTGGTGGAAGAGGCCGTGCCCGCCGAGTTGTGGGAACAGGGACAGCGTTCGGTGAAGTAGCTCCCGGCGGGGTGCATGCGTAACGGGCCGCTCCGGCCTGCCCCATCATGACGCGCCATGCGCCCTGCTTTCCAGGCTGCCCACGCACACGTTGACAGCGCAGCCGGGGATGTTAGCTATGCCTGTGCGGGCTTCTCGCACGGCGGTGCCCCTGTCCGTCGGTTCGAAGGTTCGCCGGAGCGCCACGCCGTCCGCAATCCGCCCATCCGAAGAGGTGCGCATGGTCATCGACTTCAGCGCGTTCTACGAATTTCCCAACCTGCTCGACCGCCTGGCAGGCGATGCGGGCCGCAACCTTGCGGCCACGCGCGGCAGGGCGCAGTTTCCGCCGCTGAACATCGGCGAGGACGACGCGGCCATCCGCGTGCGCGCGCTGGTGCCCGGCGCGGACCTGGACGGGCTGGACATCAGCCTTACCGACAAGACGCTGGTGCTCAAGGGCGAACTGCCCGTGGTGCGTGGCCGGTACTACCGGCAGGAACGGCCCACCGGCCCCTTCCAGCGGGTGGTGACCCTGAACGTGCCCATCGACCGCGACCGCGCCACGGCCACCATGAAGGACGGCGTGCTGGAAATCGTGCTGCCCAAGGCGCAGGCGGTGAAGCCGCGTACCGTGCACATCGAAGTCAGGTAGGAGGCTGCCATGACGCCCCCAGACCGCCGCCCCCGTTTTCCGCATCCCGCGTCGCGTCCCGTCCGGCAGACCGAGCAGGGCGGCGCGGAGAGCCGCGCCCGGCAGGGCCGGTTCGCCCCGTCTCCGCAGCCGCCGCGCATGCGTCCCCAGGCCGACCTGGTGGAGCGCGAGGATGGCTTTCACCTGTTCCTGGACATGCCCGGCGTGGCGCACGACGATCTGGTGCTGGACGTGGAAGGCGACGAACTGACCGTGCGCGGCGTGACCCGCTTCGGCGATTGCCGCGCCATGGGAAAGGATGAAGGCCGGAATGGGGAGCTCGACGGCGCCGCAGATGGCCCCGCCCCCTGCGGCTGCGTCCCGGCGGGCGGCCCCCGCGTGCACGCCATGGAGTTCGGCGACGTGGAATACCACGCCGTGTTCACCCTTTCGGACATGGTGGACGCCGCGAGCATTTCGGCCCACCTGGCCAACGGCGTGCTGACCATCCGCATGCCCAAGCGCGAGGCCGCCGCGCCGCGCAGGATAACCGTCGAGCACTTGTAGTCGCCGCGTCATCTTGCGGGCCGCATCCAGAACCGATTTTCCGCAGACGTTCCTTTTCGAGTCCACGTTCCGGGCCACCGCCGCTGGCGGCGGCCCGTTTCCTTCCCGGCGCGCTGTGCCGCGCCAGCCATACCATCAGGAACCACCCGACCATGAAACTGCTCATCGCCTCCGACCTGCACGGCTCGCTGCCGCGCACCGAACTGGTGCTGGAACTGGCCCGCACCCACCACCCCGACGCCCTGGTGCTGCTGGGCGACCTGCTGTACCACGGCCCGCGCAACCCGGTGCCGGAAGGCTACGCCCCGCGCGAAGTGGCGGCCCTGCTGAACGACTGGGCCCCGCGCATCATCGCCGTGCGCGGCAACTGCGATGCGGAAGTGGACACCATGGTCCTGCGCTTTCCCCTGCCGGAAGCGGCGTGGATTTTTGCCGACGGGCTGCGCATCTGGGCCAACCATGGACACCACCACCAGCTGCCCGACCGCTTTCCGGATTTGGCCCCCGGCGACGTGTTCCTGTGCGGGCACACCCACATCCCCCGTGCCGAAACCGTGGACGGCCTGCACATCTGGAACGTGGGTTCCACCACCCTGCCCAAGGACGGGTACGTGGCCGCGTACGGCCTGTACGACGCGGGCACCCTGTCCATCCGCGACCTGGACGGCAACGAAGTGCTGCGCCACACCCCCGGCGCGTAGCCCGCGCCCGTGCCATTCCCCGTGCAGTCACCAGTACAGCCCGCCATGCCGAAGAAGTCCCCCCCGAACCTGTCCCCACACGACGCCATGACCGATCCAGCCTTCCCAGTAACGGCAGTCACGCCAGTTCCGTCTGACACGCAGACAGGCATTGCCCCGTCGGTCTCGTCAGGCCCTGCGGCCCTTGCCGCGCGTCTGCGTGCGCCGCTGACCGTGGGCGGGCGCACCGTGCCGGGGCGGCTGTGGCTGGC
>NZ_VRYY01000274.1 GCF_015731765.1 Nitratidesulfovibrio oxamicus | reverse complement strand
AGCGCGGCGATGAGCCGGTCGGCAAAGACGTAGCCGTGGTCGCGCGCCACTTCGCGCAGGCTGCCCAGGCGCACGGCGATGGCGCCCATGCTGGCCCGGTGCCCGGCGGCCAGGTCGCACTTGCCCTCCGACGCGGTGGAAAAGCAGTCGCGGATGCAGTCCACCTCGCGCGCTATGGCGTCCAGCAGGTGTTGGCGGGTGGCCAGGCCCGTCACCGGGTCGGTCAGGCTGGCCTTGTACAGTTGCAGGTTTTCCAGGCACAGCCCGGCCACGCCCGGCAGCACCGGAGACAGCGCGCGTGCCGTGCGCGCGGGCACGCCGCGCGCCACGAATACGCCCAACTGCTGGCCCTGATGCATCAGGGGCACCAGCAGCTTGCGCTCCTGCGGCAGCCACAGCGGCTCCGGGCCGCTGGCGGCGCGGGGAAAATACAGGCTGTACGCCTTGAAGGGCAGCACGCGGGCCATGGCATCGCGCAGGCGGTGTTCGAAAACGATCAGGTCGCGCCGGGTAAGCGGTATCTGATGCATGGTTTGGGCCGGGCTTTCGGACCGTGCGTGCGGACAGACGGGGTCGGCATGCGCGGAGGGCTGGAAACTGTCGGACGCGGCGGCTCCGGGTGCTGTGGGCTGCTTCATGGGTATGGCTTATACCGTTTTTTCGCACCGTTGGAAAGGTGTGCGGCGTGGCGCGCGGCACGTTGCGCCGGGGCCGGAAGTGGTCTGTCGCAGTCGGCGCACCGGGGAAAGGTTGAACCGTATGGTGGCTTGGGCTATGGTCCTGATCGTCCGGTCTGGCCGGACAGGTGTGGCCGAACAGGTGTGGCCGGACAGGTTACATATCCGGCGCGTACCGCCCCGCCGCACCTGCGGCAGGCCCGTCCGTTTCCGGCTTCATCCACGCCGGGCGCAATTCCCAAACGCAGTTGCCAAGAATACACCGGGAACACACCCAGAATACCCCCATGACGGATCCGCATATTTCCGATGCATCCCGTGCCGTGCTCGACGCCCTGCACCGGCGGCGCAGCATCCGCCGCTTCACCGGCCAGCCGGTCAACCGCGACGAGATCATGGCCATGCTGGACGCGGCCCGCTGGGCACCCAGCGGCCTGAACAACCAGCCGTGGCGCTTTCTGGTGGTGCAGCCCGGCGATCCCCGGCAGGAGGCGCTGGCGGGCTGCACCAGGTATGCCCGCATCGTGCGCGATGCCGGGGTGCTGGTGGCCGTGTTCCTCGACCGCGAGGCGTGCTACCACCCCATGAAGGACCATCAGGGAGCGGGGGCCTGCATCCAGAACCTGCTGCTGGCCGCCCACGCGCTGGGGCTTGGCGCGGTGTGGCTGGGCGAGATCGTCAATCAGGCGGAACAGGTGGAACAGGCTCTGGGCCTGCCCGCCGGGCGGTATGAATTCATGGCCCTCATCGCTGCCGGGCACCCCGCCCAGCGCGGCTCGTCCGACCGCGTCCCCCTTGAAAACCTGCTGCTGGAGGCCCTGTGAAGCCGCGTATTTCCACCTTTCCCATGGGGCCGCTGGAGACCAACGGCTACCTCGTGCACCTTGACGGGGCAGCCGTGGCCGTGGATCCGGGCGGCACGCCGCGCCCCATGCTCCAGTATGCGGAAAAGAACGGGCTTGCGCTCACGCACATCCTGATCACCCACCTGCACTTCGACCACATCTACGGCGCGGCGGCCCTGGCGGAAGCCTCCGGCGCGCCGGTGCTGGCGGGGACCGCCGACGCCTTCCTGATGGAAACTGAACTGGGCCGGGGCGGGGCCTTCGGCTTTCCGCGCGTGACGCCGTTCAGCTACCAGCCGGTGGAGGAGGGCGACCTGGACCTGGGCGCCATCGCCTGCCGCGTCCTGGCCACGCCGGGCCACACGCCGGGCAGCCTGTCGTTCCATTTTCCGCAGGCGGGTGCCGTGATCGTGGGCGACCTGCTGTTCCACCGGTCCATCGGCCGTACGGATTTTCCCGGCGGCGACCTGGACGCCCTGCGTCGCTCGGTGGTGCAGAAGATATTCACCTTGCCCGACGACACCGTGGTCTACCCCGGTCACGGGCCGGAAACCACAGTGGGCTCCGAAAAATTGAACAATCCGTACTTCACGGATTTTTCCCTGTAGGGGCAGCCCGCAAGCGGTTCCTGCCGCCCTTCTGCGCCCGTCAGAAGGACGCGCAGCATGCCGCCGGGCAAACTGCCACGTGCGTACCTTATTTCGAAACACCCCCTAGCCTTTACGCACGGGCTGTTATATGCGGAGCCCATGGACATGTCGGAACCGTTGCTCGTCGATTTGCGCGCCACCTGCTGAGGGGTGGGCATGGAGGTAGGTTGGTACCTCCGTTTCAAGCCTGATGCGGCTCTGGTTTTTCTGGTCGGCCACGGGGCCGTGGATGCGGCGCTGGATACGCTGCACACGGTTTCCGGCTGGCAGGCCGAGGTCACCCGGCACGAGGGCCATGCGGAGATCCGCTTCCGGCGGGGCACTCCGGATGGCCATGATGCGCGGCGGCACGTACCGGATTTGCCGGACGGGCCGGGCGGGCCGACGGGGCCAAACGATGCCGGTGGGGGACGCCACACCGGGGGGCACGGCAAGGAGTAGCCATGAACACAAGCATCATTCCTGCCCGGGCGTTGTCATGCAGCCCGCGCGCCAACGGCAACAGCGACAAGCTGGCCGCCCTGTTCGCACGCGGATTCGCCGAGGCTGGCGGCAACATAGAAGTGACGCTGATGCGCCAGTACGAGGTACGTCCCTGCGTGTCCTGCTACCGTTGCCAGCACGATCCCAACGGTTGGTGCTTCCTGGAGGGCACCGACCGCAGCGCTCCGCTGTTCTCCATGCTGCAGGAGGCCCCCGCGCTGTTCTTTGCCGCACCGGTGTTCTTCTACCACCTGCCCGCCATGTTCAAGGCGTTCATCGACCGCGGCCAGTCGTACTGGCTGCGGCGCGAGGCGGGCGACCCCCTGCTGCTGTCCCTGCCGCGTCGCACGGCCTGGGTGGCCCTGGTGGCCGGGCGCAAGAAGGGCGAACATATCTTTGACGGCAGCCTGCTGACGCTGCGCTACTTCCTGGCGGCGTTCAACATCACCCTGGCCGAACCGCTGCTGCTGGCGGGGTATGACGGCCCGGACGACATCGCCAATGATCCTGCAACCTGTACGCGGGTGCTGGAATACGGGGGCAACGCCGCGCGGGCCATGTTCGACGGCCAGGCCATGGCCGTGAACCAGTAGCCGGTGCATTCCCTTTGGGCACGCCTTGCGGCGTGGGTGCGCGCCTGCGGCCTGGCTGAAGTGCGCTGCGCCGCCTGCGGCAGGCCGTGTGAAGGGCATGCCGCAACGCTTCCTGATGTGCCGTACGGCGGGCAATCCGCCGCACCGTCCCGCCCGGCGGAATTCCCTTTCCGGGCCCCTGCCTTGTGCCCGGCCTGCGCCGCGGCCCTGGCGCCGCGCCG